>JAFMMO010000268.1 GCA_017859655.1 Pseudomonadota bacterium
CCCGCTTCGAGGAGATCCGCGTCGACGGCGGACAGACCCTCGAGTCCCCCCTCGAGATTCTCCGGGGACTCGTGATCGAAGGGCTGATCCGTGGCCCCGACGGTGAGCCGCTCCCCGGAGCGGTCTGCAGGATCCAGCCGTCCGGTGCGACCGGCGAGCTCGGCCCCTTCGCCGGCACCGCACCGGAAGAGACGGTCCTCTCCGGAGCGGACGGTCGCTTCCGCATCGACACCCTGACCGACACCACCTACTCCATCGCCGTGCGGCACCCCGAGTTCGTCTCCCGGCTCCTCCGCGATGTCCTCCCGGAGTCCGGACCGCTCGAGGTCACCCTGCCCCTCGGCTCCCGCCTTCTCGGGCGGGTCCTCGAGGCGACGGAGCGCACTCCGCTGATCGGCGTCGAGATCGCCGTCCCCGACCTGGGGGGGCAGCAGCGCATGGCCCGCACGGATGGTGAGGGTCGGTTCGAGCTCCGCGGGCTCGACCCCGGCCGGGGCAAGCTGGTCGTGCTCTCCGCCTCCACCCCGGGGTTCGAGCCTCGGGTGGGGCTGAGGATTCCCCTCGATCCCGCGAAGGAGGGCCCGGAGACGGAGATCGTCCTCCGGCGCAACGGCTCGATCCGGGGGATCGTCCTCGACTTCGAGGGGCGCCCCGTCGGCGGAGCCACGATCAGCGCGATCCGGCCGAGCACCAAGACCGGGGGCGTGGCGACCGTCTCTCCCCGGGTGCGCTCCGACGGGGCAGGGCGCTTCCACCTCGAGGATGTCCTCCCGGGCGCGGGCACCATCCTGCAGGGCCAGCACCCCGCCTACATCCAGAGCTACGGAGAGCCGTTCACCGTCCTCCCCGACGCGGAGACGGGAGACCTCGAGCTGGTGCTGCAGATCGGCGGGGATGTCCTCGGCCGGGTCGTGGACCCGGAAGGGAACCCGATCGAGGGCGCCGTCGTCGGGGTCCGGAACGACCAGCTCGGCATCGATGACCCCGCGCTGATGCCGATCCACGCCATCACCGATGAGAGCGGTCGCTACACCCTTCGGCGGATCCAGGCCGGTGAGGTGACCCTGATCGCCGCCGCGCCCGAGTACCTCGGCTCGCAGCTCACCGGGGTGGAGGTCGTCGAGGGTCGGCGGATCGAGGATGTCGAGCTGCATCTCACGCGCGGCGGACGGATCTCCGGCTATGTCCGGGACATCTACGGCGAGGGGATCGAGGACGCGGAGGTCCTCGCCCTCGACACCTCCTTCGGACTGAAGAAGTTCACCGACCGGACCGACGAGAACGGGTACTTCGTCTTCACTCGCCTCGGCCCCTATCCGGTCGATGTCGAGGCCACCGCGCAGCACCACGCCAAGGAGCGGGTCTCCCAGCATCCACCGAACCAGGACGAGGAGCTCGTCATCGTCCTGCAGGCGTTCGGCGGAGTCCGCGGTGCCGTGGAGCGGGCGGATGGGAGCGCACTGGAGAGCTACAACGTCTCCCCCCGGCTGATCACCGAGGACGGGCGGGTGCTCCCCCGGGTGGCTTCGCGCTCCTTCACCACCCCGACCTTCGACTTCGGGGGGCTGGTGCCCGGAGACTACGAGATCCTCGTCGGGGCGAGTGGACACGCGCCACATGTCCACTCGAACGTCCGGGTCCGTCAGAAGCGCTTCACCGACCTCCCCACCTCCCGCCTCGACTCGGGAGGCGTCATCACGGGCACGATCTACGAGCTCTCCAGCGGGTACGCCCTCCCCGAGGCGAGGATCACGCTGCTGGGAGGGGAGGAGAACTTCCACGACGATGCCGCGACCGGGCCCCCCCGGCGGCAGGGCGCACCGCTCCCCGGCGTGCCCATCGGTGAGGATGGGACCTTCCGGGTCAGCGGAATCTTCTACGATGTGGTCACGCTCAAGGCCGAGTGCCCCGGGATGATCACCCAGATCCTCGATGTGAATGTCGGTACCGAGGGGCTCGCCATCGCCATGCAGCCCGGTGGCCGGATCGAGGGGACCGTGCACGGTCCCCAGGGGTCCCTCGTCAGCTCCCAGCAGGTTCTCCTGACGGGACCCACCGGGAGCGAGCCGCAGCGAGCGACGACCGATCGCCGGGGTCAGTTCGTCTTCCCGGGGCTTCTCCCGGGGACCTACGTGATCCAGGTCACGCCCCTCACCCGCGAGGAGGTCGAGAAGGGCTCCCCCGTCCGCCGGGTGGTGACGGAGGAGGTCGAGGTCAGGGCGGGCGAGGCCGCCGAGGTCGATCTCTACTACGACTGAGCCCTGTCCTGTCGAGTCCGGAGATGCACGCGGGCCCGCTCCTCCAGGTGAGGAGCGGGCCCGCGTCACTGTTCGAAACTTCACTGGCCGGCAGTCCAATGGCCCCCGGGAGCACGGCCCCGGAGAGCGGACTCAGCCGCCGACCCGGTTCCGGATCTCGCCGTCGAGGAGGTAGTCGCGGACCTGCTCCGCGCTCATCACGCCCACGTTCCGCTGCGCCTCCTCGGTGGACGCGCCGAGGTGAGGAACGCAGATGATCCGGTCGTGGGACCGCAGCGGAGAGTCCTCGGCCAGAGGCTCCGGGTCGAAGACATCGAGGGCGGCCCCCGCGACCTTCCCCGAGTCGACCGCGGCGATCAGGGCCTCAGGGTCGACCACGCCACCGCGGGCGCAGTTCACGATCCGCACCCCATCGCGGCAACGCGCGAGGTTGTCGGCGCCGATCAGGTGCCGGGTGGCGTCGTTCATCGGCACATGGAGCGAGATCCAGTCCGCCGCGCTCCAGATCCCATCGAGGTCGACCCGGGTGATCCCGAGGGGCGCCGTGACGTCCTCGGGGGTGATCGGATCGAAGCCGATCACGTTCATCCCGAGCCCCGCCGCCTTGGTGGCCACGGAGCGACCGATCTTGCCGAGACCGACGACCCCGAGAGTCTTGCCCTGGAGCTCGACTCCGACGTACGCCTTCCGATCCCACCGCCCCTCGACCATCGATCGATGCGCGTAGGGGAGGTGACGCGCGAGAGCGAACATCAGGGCGATCGACTGCTCTGCCGCGGCGTTCGCGTTCGCGTCGGCGGTGTTCATCACGACGATGTCACGGGCGGTCGCCGCCGGGATGTCGACATTGTCGACCCCAGCCCCGGCACGACAGACGACGCGCAGGGAGGAGGCGCGCTCGATGGACGCCGCATCGACGGTCGTCCCGGAGCGCACGATCCAGCCGTGGACGCTCGGGAGGTCGGTCTCGATGGGCCCCTGCCCCTCGAGGACTTCGATGCGCCCGGAGGCTTCAAGGATCTCCCGAACCATCGCCGGGAGGGGATCGGAGATCAGTACGCGAAATTCGGACATGGCAGGACTCTCCTCGGGTGTCTCGAAGCATTGCACCCCTCGGGCGGTGACGCCCCCGGGGCGTAGGCGAGGCGCCGTCCGGCGCCGCGCTCCTCGTCAGCGGAGAGGGATCGACCCGACTCCACGAGCCGTTCCCGCCCCTGGTCTCTGGAAGTTCCTCGCGTGGACCCGGAAGCGGGGAGCGCGCCGGGATCATGGTCGAGGCCGGCCCGCCCCCCCTCGCCCCTCAGGCGAAGCGGCCCACGCAGAGGCATGCGTTGTGGCCGCCGAAGCCGAAGCTGTTCGAGATCGCGACCTCGATCTGCGCCTCGCGCGGAGCGTTCGGCACATAGTCCAGATCGCACTCGGGGTCGGGGTCATCATGATTGATCGTGGCCGGGACGATCCCCTGCTCGATCCCCATCGCGATCGCGACCAGCTCCACCGCCCCGGAAGCCCCGAGGCAGTGACCCACCTGGGACTTGGTCGAGCTCACCATCATCGAGTCCGCGTGCTCCCCGAAGACCGAGCGGATCGCCCGAGTCTCCATCTTGTCGTTCAGCGGGGTCGAGGTGCCGTG
>JAFMMO010000063.1 GCA_017859655.1 Pseudomonadota bacterium
CTTGTCCATCCGGTTGTCGTGGCAGCCGCAGTCCGCGACCGCGACGCGATAGAAGTCGGAGTGGGCGATGAGGGCGCGCATCGCGTTCTGCCCTCCGGCGGAGCCGCCGTAGATCCCGACCCGGGAGAGGTCGAGGTGCGGGCGGGTGCGCGCCGCCGCGCGCCACCACGCGACCCGGTCGGGGAAGCCGGCGTCCCCGATGTCCTGCCAGCAGTGGTCGTGGAACGCCTTCGACCGCCAGTTCGTCCCCATGCCATCGACCTGCCCGACGATGAACCCGAGCTCCGCCGTGGCCCGCGCTCCGTGCCAGGGGCGGAACTCCTTCGGGACATGGTGCCCGTGCGGACCGGCGTAGATCTGCTCGACCACCGGGTAGCGCCGGGTCGGGTCGAAGTTGGAGGGGAGGAGGAGGAAGCCCCAGATCTCCGTCTCGCCGTCGCGCCCCGGGGCGACGAAGCGCTCCGGCGCGCGCCAGCCGAGGGCCTCCAGCGCGGAGATGTCGGCGCGGGCGAGCTCGGCGACGCGTTCGCCATCGAGCGTGCGGCGCAGCTCGTGCACCGGAGGCAGGTCGACTCGCGACCAGGTGTCGACGATGTAGCGGCGATCGGGAGAGAAGGAGATCTCGTGGGTCCCGTCCCCCTCGGTCCACCAGGTGACGCCGCTCCCGTCGAGGCGGGCGCGCCCGTGGTGCAGATGATAGGGGTCCTGACCCGGATGCACCCCGAGGCCGCGCAGCTCCACCGTCCCCGCGTCGAAGTCGATCGCCTCGACCGCGCGCACCACCCACTCTCCCGCCGTGATCGGGGTCATCGTCCCGTCCCCGACCTCCACCCGGTAGAGGTGGTTGTGACCGCTCCGCTCCGACATCCACAGGAAGGCCGAGTCGTCGGGCCACCAGCGCAGGAGGGTCTTCTGCGAGTAGTCGATGAAGGTCTCCGACCGCTCCTCGTGGATGACCCGCATCGTCCCCGTGGGCGCCGCGATCCCGATCACCCGGAGGCGGCGGTGCCCGCGCTCGTTGAAGAGGAAGCGGAACTCGGCGCCGTCCGCGGTCCAGTGGAAGCGGCCGATCGACCAGGCGTTCTCGATCGGGCCGCACTCGATGGCGCGGACCTCGCGGGTGCTCAGGTCCACCCACACCGGCCGGAGCTGATCGACATCATCTCCCGGCTTCCGGTAGGAGAAGCGGCTCGCCCGCGGCTGGAGCTGGTCGCGAGGGGAGGACTCGACGATCGTCACCTCGCGCTCGGTGCCGGGCACGCGTCGCAGCACGATGGCGTGTGCCCCGGTGGGGGAGGGGAAGATCCGGTCGGTGTAGTGATCCCCCGGCTCGCCGCTCCCGTCGAGGAGGGTGCGCTCCCCGCTCTCGCGGTCGACCCAGTAGAGGTCGTGATCCCGCACCTCGAGGGGGGATCGCGCGCGCTCCGGCGGGCCGGGCCGAGGTCCGCGGCGCGGGGGTGGCTCCCCTCCCGCCCCTTCGTCGATCCGCACGATCCAGCGGCTCCGCTCGGCGCGGTAGCGCCCGATCGGCTCTCCCCCGGCGGTGATCTCGAAGACATGCCCGACATAGGTGTGCTGGCGCGTCTGCTCCCCGGGGGCGATCTCCCCGTAGTCTCGGAGGGCGCCATCCCGCTCGACCCACCGCAGACCGATGGGGGTCGCCCGCCGGTTCTCCACGATGAGGTGGGTCTCCCCGCCGAGGTCGCGGGAGCGCGCCCCGGGGCGCGCGCGCGGCAGCCGCCATGGCGCCTCCGCGGTCGCCTCCGCCGTCGCCTCCATTGGGGCGAGGGTGCCCCCCTCCCGCTCGACGGTGAAGGTGCGTCCGGCGATCGACAGCGCCCACCCTCCCGGTGTGCCGACGAACCCCTCGACCGGGAGGCGATCGGGCGGCGGCGCATCCTCTCCGAGGAGGACGCGGAGAGCCGTCGCATCGAAGGCGGGGGCGAGCGCGCCGGTGGACGCATCGATCACGAGGTACTCCCAGCTCTCCGCTGCGGTGTGGCGCCGGAAGATGAGCTCGGTCGCGGAGACCCAGGTGTGCTCGAGGGTCGCGCCGCGGACGGCGGCCCGGTAGCGACCCGGCAGCTCCCGGGCGCGGCGGTAGTCCTCTGCGGTGCCCTGGGCGGAGAGGAGCGTGGGGAGCAGGAGCGGGAGCAGGGCGGGGACGAGCGCGGTGCGCCGAGCGAGGCGGCGAGGACGGCGGTGAGGGTTGCAGTGAGGGTGGCAGCGGAGCGGGAGCGGTGGCATCGGATCTCCTCGGTCGACGCGGGGCGGGGTCGGTTTTGGGGGTGAGGATACCGGATCGGACCCCGCCTCGCCCGACGGGGGCTGGAGCCTCGCCCCCGAAGCACCTAGGATGGGCGGACTCCGGGGCGTCCGCTCCACGGGACGCACGTCCCCCGGAGGGAACGGAGTGAAGCGATGCGCCCGGCCTCCCTGCTGCTGATCGCCCTCCTCTCCTTCGCGTTCCTCCCCAGCGGCCTCATCGAGCGCGCGCCGGCCCAGGAGCCTCCCGCTCCCGGAGGGAGGGACGCGGCGCCCCTCGACGACCTCGAGCAGACCTGGCACGCCCTGAATCGTCTCGCCTTCGGCCCCCGCCCCGGGGATGTGGAGCGGGTCGCCGCGATGGGGTGGCGGACCTGGTTCGAGGAGCAGCTCGACCCCTCCTCCATCGAGGATCCGGCGATCGACACCCTGCTCGCCGCCCGCTTCCCCAGCCTCTCGATGGACCTCGCCCAGCTCTGGAAGACCTACTACCCCCGGTACCCCGAAGGGTTCGCCGAGCTCCCCGAGGAGCAGCGCGACCGTCTGCAGCAGAACCGCAACCGGCAGTACGCGAAGGTGCAGCAGGAGCTCCACACCTCGGTCCTCCTGCGCGCGGCGACCTCGGAGCGGCAGTTCCAGGAGGTGATGGTCGACTTCTGGCGGAACCACTTCAACATCGACCAGAAGAAGGGGTTCTGCCGGCTGCTGGCGAACCACTACGAATCGTCGGTGATCCGCGCCCACGCCTTCGGCCGCTTCGAGGAGATGCTCCTCGCCTCCGCCCGCCACCCGGCGATGTCGATCTACCTCGACAACGAGATCTCCCAGAAGCCCCTCACCAAGGAGGAGCTCGCGGTCCTCGACCAGATCCGCGAGAAACGGATGCGCGATCCGAACGCGATGCTCGGCATGGTCGCCCAGCGGATCGACCGCCATCGAGGTCTGAACGAGAACTACGCCCGGGAGCTGATGGAGCTGCACACCCTCGGGGTCGACAACTTCTACGAGCAGAACGATGTCCGAGAGCTCGCGCGCATCCTCACCGGCTGGTCTCACGGCTGGCTGGGGGATGCGTACGAGAGCGAGTACGGCTTCCGGTTCTATCCCGAGGTGCACGACGCCGACCGGAAGACGGTGCTCGGCAAGCGGTACAAGGGGAGCACGGAGGAGGAGGGGGTCCTCGCGATCCGCCGCCTCGCGAGTCACCCGGGGACAGCCGAGTTCATCTCCTGGAAGCTCTGCCGTTACCTCGTGAACGACGAGCCGCGACGCTCCCTCGTCGAGAGGGGGGCGGAGGCGTTCCGTGAGAGCAAGGGGCATCTGCCGACGGTGTACCGCGCGATCGTGCTGTCCCCCGAGTTCATCGATCGCACCGCCTATCGGGCGAAGTACCGATCCCCCTTCGAGTTCGTGGTGGGAGCGCTGCGCGCGACCGGCGCGCGGTTCGCCAAGGTCGATGACATCGGTCGCCGCCTCGCCCGCATGGGACAGCCCCTCTACCAGTGCGAGGACCCGACCGGCTACTTCGACCAGACCGAGGCGTGGCTCGACCCGGGGGTGCTCGTCCATCGGTGGGACTTCGCGCTGCAGCTGACCCTCGGCGAGGTGGATGGGGTCCGCATCGATGCGAAGGTCTTCGACCGCTGGGCGAAGGGCCCCATCGAGGAGAACCGCAGCGCGATCATCGGGTCCATCGTCCCCGGGACGATGCCGGAGCGGACCGCCGCTCTCCTCGCCCGGGCGAAGACCCCGCGCGAGCTCGTCGGCCTGATCCTCGGCACGCCGGAGTTCCAGAAGCAGTAGGCATGGGGCCCCACGCGGGGCGGAAGGTGGAGCGATGACTCCCAATCGACGCGACTTCCTGAAGACCTCCGCGGTCGGCGTCCTTGGGGCCTCCGCGTTTCCCTCCCCCTTCGTCCACGCCCTGAGCAAGAGCGCGGACGCGGCGGACACGCGGACCCTCGTCGTCATCTACCTGCGGGGTGGCTGCGACTCCCTCAATGTCGTCGTCCCCTACCATGACGAGAACTACTACGCGATCCGCCCGACGATCGGCATCGCTGCTCCGGGGACGACCGACCTCCCCGAGGGGGAGCGCGCGGCCCTCCCCCTCACCCGCGGCTTCGGGCTCCATCCGGCGATGCAGTCGCTGATGCCGCTCTGGGAGCAGAAGCTCTTCGCGCCGATCATCAATGTCGGCTCCACCCATCCGACGCGCAGCCACTTCGACGCCCAGGACTTCATGGAGTGGGCCGCGCCGGGGATCAAGTCGATCCAGGAGGGGTGGCTGAACCGCTATCTCCAGCGGACCTCGACCCCGAACGATCACTTCCTGCGCGGCTTCAGTCCGCAGCCGCTCCTCCCGCGGGCCCTGCGCGGCGACTACGCCGTGCTCGCCGCCCCCGGCCCCGGCTCGGAGGTCGCCATCGACACCTTCGCCGAGCTCTACGAGTGCGAGGGGAAGCGCGGGGGGACCACGGTCGACCCGGCCACCACGGAGGAGCCGCAGACCGCCGCCCGCGGTCGACGCGGGAAGAAGGAGGAGATCCCCGAGCGACCGCCCGTCACCGAGGAGGACCTGACCGGGCGCCTCATCGACGCCGGTGCGAACACGGTGACGAAGCTCCGCCATCTCAACGGCATCCTGCGCGGCAACGAGGCCGCGAAGAAGCGCTACCCCCGTGGCGGTCTCGGGAGCCAGCTCGCGGACATCGCGGCGGTGATCAAGGCGGGTCAGCCGATCGAGGTCGCCGCGGTCGACTATGGCGGGTGGGATCATCACTCCTACCAGGGCGGGAGCGCCGGCACCCAGGCGCGCATGCTGAAGACCCTCTCCGACGGCATCGCCGCGTTCGTGAAGGACCTCGGCCCCGCCCGGATGAAGAACGTGCTCGTCCTCACCATGACCGAGTTCGGCCGCACCGCGGCGGAGAACGGCAACGCGGGCTCGGACCACGGACACGGCGGCTTCATGCTCGCGGTCGGCGGTCGGGTCGCGGGAGGGCGGATCCACGGCAAGTGGACCGGCCTCCACCCGTCGAAGCTGAACATGCGCCGCGACATGCCGGTGCACACCGACTTCAGAGACGTCTTCGCGGAGACCCTCGCCGGCCTCTACCGCTTCGACTGGAAGTCGGACGACTTCTTCCCCGGCTTCGACCGCCCGGCCCGCCAGCCGCTCGGCTTCCTGCGGGAGGCGGAGGGGTCCCGCGGCTAGACCCCGAAACGCCGCGCCGTCTCCGGGAGCCCTGCGCGAGCCCTTCGAGTCGTTGGTCGGCGACCCGGGCGCGCGGGGGAGCCACTCCCGGCTCCTCGGGATGCGCGACCGCGTGGGGCCCCTTCTCGATGAGTCCCCGACCCTCGTCCTCTAGGGACGCTCCGGATCCGCGGATGGTTCCAGCCGCGTCTCCGGGCGGAGGAGCTCTCTCGCCAGCGCCCGGCCCAGGTCCTTCCAGAAGGGGAACGCGACGGCGTCGTAGCCGTAGACGCCGTCGTTCAGGATCCCGTTCGGGTTGGTGTGGAGGCACCCGGTGATGAAGAAGCTCCGCCCGCTCTCCCGATCGACGACATGGGCGTTCTCGATGGTGAAGCCGTAGGCGAGGCCGACCTTGTCGTGGACATCGAGCGCGGCCGCGGGGGTGACCTCGCGGAGACCGGGGAGCAGGAACTTCACCCAGTCGTCGGTGTACTTCTCCGGGTCGTAGAGAGGGTTCTCCGACTCCCGGGGGAGCTGCCGGAGCGCCTCGACGATGAAGGCGCGATGGTCGTCGCGCAGGCGGTAGCCGGGGATCCCCAGATCGATGTCGGGGCGCACCGTCGAGATCATCGCGTTCTGCAGGTCGAGGAGGGAGACCGAATTCTTCCCGGTGAAGTCCATCGGCCCCTCGGTGACCGCCTCCCCCCGCTTCACGCCGCGGCCGATCTGCAGGCCGGACCACGCCGCGCTGTCGAGGCGGAGCGGGCTTGTCCGCTCCGGGACCTCGATCCAGTCGCCCTCGTCGGCGCCGATCTCGATGCGCGGCGTACGGAGGTTCTCGGTCGGAGTGCGGAGCTCCGAGAGGCGATGGAGGCAGCGGACGGTGGGGAAGCCCGCCCGCCAGGCGCGACGGTGGATCCCCTCGTGGCCGATGAGCCCGAGGAGGCGGTTGTGGGCGCGGTTGTCGGAGACGATGCAGAGCTTCCGCACCTCATGGCCGATGGTGATCGTCCCGCCATCGAGGTTGGACGGGTCCTCCGTGGCGAGCTCCTCATCCTCGAAGCAGGGGTGGATCCGCAGGGGGGAGTCGGTGGTGGGGGAGGACTCGGGACCTCTGGAGACCTCGCCGAGCCACTCGAGAGCGCCGAGGGCGGCGAAGAGCTTCACCGTGCTCGCGGGATAGAAGTACTCGGCATCCAGGCGGAAGCTGTCGCGGGCGAGGGTGGGAGCACCGCCCTCCGCCGACTCGATCACCTCCGAGACGAGGAGCTGGAGCCGCAGCGCTCCCGCCTGATCGTGCAGGGGAGCGAGGGTCGGATCCGTGGAGAGGAGAGCGCTGAGCCAGCCCTCCTGGACGGTCGCGGTCTCTCCCCCCCCAGCCCGGGGCTGGAGACCCTGGCATCCGAAGGCGGAGAGGGCGAGGAGCAGCGCGAGCGTCAGCGATCGCATCGGGGAGCCTCCGGTCGAGGGTCAGAAGCCGGGATAGCGCGCCCGGATCTCCGCGCTGTCGGGGCTGGGCACTTCGCGAATCACCAGGGTCCCCGAGGCATCGCGCTCGAAGGTGGTCTCGTTGGTGGTCCAGCTGCGGCAGTCGTGCAGGTCCTCGGCGAGCTGACGGATCACCTCGCGCAGCTCGAGCGGCTCGAGCCACTCCTTCGGGATCGCCTCGAGCCCGAGCTGCACGCCGAGGATGTTCCCGGTGATCGCGCCGGTCGAGTCGGAGTCCCCTCCGTGATTCACGGCGAGGAGCACCCCATGGCGGAAGTCGCGGGCGACGAGGGAGCAGTAGATGGAGATCGCGAGGGCCTCCTCCGCGATCCATCCCGCGCCGAGCTTCTCGATGGCGCGCTCGGGGGGGATCTCCGCATCCGCAGCCAGGGCCTCGGCGGCCTCGATCGCGTCCAGCGTCTCCTCATGTCGGTCCTGCTCGCGGAGGACCCGCTTCGCGAGATTCACGGCGGGGGGGAGAGGGTCTCCTGCGGCCATGTACTGAATGATGACCGCGAGGGCGCCTCCCGTGAGGGAGCCGGTCGGGTGACCATGGGTCAGGGCGCAGATCTTGTTCGCGGTCTCGAAGGCGATGTGGGGGTTCCAGGCATGCTCCCCTGCACCGAACAGTCCCACCGGCGCGACCCGCATCACGCCCCCGCATCCCTTGCTGTCGTTCCGCGCGGGCTCCCCGTAGGACTCCATGGCCCGCAGGGCGGAGAGGCAGGTGTTCCCCGGGGCCCGCCGGGCGTGCAGCTCCTTCTGCTCGAAGAGCCAGCCGGTCTCCCGTTCGGCGAACCGGCTCGACGCCGGTGCCGGCTCCCCCTGGGTCCGCAGCCAGCGCTCGTAGGCGTGGGCGGTCACGCCGGAGTAGGTGGTGATCCCCTTGTTCAGCCCACGGACATGGGCACGGATCAGCCCCTCCGCGGTGAAGAGGGTCATCTGGGTGTCGTCGGTGATCCTCCCGAGGCCGCCGTAGGCCGGAGCGTAGTCGGTGATGCCATCGGGGCCGAACTCCTCGAGGATCTCATCCCGGGAGAGGAACTCGACGGGGGCGCCGAGGGCGTCCCCGACCGCGCCTCCGAGGAGGCAGGCCACGAAGCGGTCGCGGAGATCGGACATGGGGGCTCCTTGCAGGGCCGGTTCGGGGAAGCGTCTCGCCGCTCAGGCGCACCCGGACGGGGATGAGGGGCGCGCGGCTCTTCGACCTGCGCCCGAGGGGACGATTCTCCGCTCATCCGACGCGGTGATCAAGGCGAGCCGCGACCTCGCGCCGACGAGGCTCGAGGGGGCGGCGTGCTTCGTCCCGCGGCGAGCCCCCTCAGTTCGGGGACCACTCGCCGCGACTCGCGGAGAGAGCGAGTCGGCGCCCCAGATCCCCCTCCGCCACCAGTCCCGGGAGATCGATCGGAGCGGGGTGCAGAGCGAGGCGGAGGGCATCCTCCGCTCGCAGGGCTCCCGCTCGGGGAATCGAGCGGGGGGCGACGCCGGCGAACGCGAACCCCTCCTCCAGCAGCGCCGCAGCCACCATCGGCGTGCCCGCGTCGTCGAGGGGGAGGTCGACATGGACGACCCCTGCGTTGGAGCCCATCGTCATCGCCTCCACCGCCGCCTGGATCGCGGCGTGCGTGCTCTCGTCGATCCGATCGACGGTGATCGCAGCGCAACCCAGGTTCGCGGAGAGGCGACAGTGCACGGCATTGCCGGAGCTTCCGGAGGCGGGGCGGGCATCCCCTTCGAGGGTGACGGATCGGCCGCGCGCGGCGTAGAGATCGGCGAGCAGGGAGTGGAGCGGCTCGGGGGCATGGGCAGTCAGCGGCGGCTCCTCCCCCAGCGGATGCCAGTAGAGGAAGGTGGAGCGTCGCCCGTTCTCGGCGTGCCGGGTCGCCTCACCGGTGACGCCTCCCCGGAGCGTGACCCCCCCCGGCAGGAGGCCGAGGTGCACCGCGGTCGGGACCGAGCCGAGCCGCTGGTTCATGATCTGGCTGATCGGGTGCATCGCGGTGGGCTGACTCCAGATCCCCAGCAGCTCGAGCTCCGCTCCGGCCGCCTCGACCGCCCGGCGCATCGGCCTCATCAGACCGTGTCCCCGGTGCCGATGGTCGATGACCGCCTGCCCGGCCTCTCCCGTCGGGCCGAGGTCGGGGCGCTCGAGCGCGTAGTGCCCCACGATCTCCCCGTCCGCGGACTCGCAGACGATGGAGTGGAGGCGGCCATCTCCATTGAGGCGCTCGATCCGCTCCGGGACGTAGAGGTCCGGATTGATGTAGGACCGACCGTACGCCTCGTAGATCCGCCGGGCGATCGCCAGCCCGTCGGTCGCCGCGTAGGGCCGAATCCGGTACTCCCCGGTCCGGGAGGAGGGCTCGAGGTCGTCGGGACCGGACGGCTCGCCGTCGAGGCGACTCCGGACCGCCTCCAGGAGGTCGATCGACGGATGGGGGCGGTGGACCTTCAGGTGCAGCTCCGAGCCGGAGGTCCCCTTCTGAACCCACCAGACCCGCTCGAAGACCGGAGTCGCGCGCGCTCCTCCCGAGACTCCGGCGGGCTCCTCTCCGAGGGGCATGCCGTGCTCGAGGATCGAGAACTCGAGCGCGATCGCATCGATGCGAGCGGAGATCTCGAGGTCGACGATCGGATCCCCTTCCCGCTGCAGCCGCTCCTCCAGTCCGGCGAGAGAGGCGAGGAAGGAGGCGAGCAGCGCCTCGAGGACCTCCCCCTCGAAGTCCGCCAGGCACAGGGCATGTCGGGCGAAGTCACGGGCGAGCGGCTCCAGCTCGGGGAGTCCGGGGAGGCAGAGTCGCAGATCGAGATGGTCCGGCGTGGGCATCGGTCGGCACTCCGCTCCGAGGGAGAAACCGGGACCGTTGGGCCCGGGGGGCGCCGATGCGGTGTGCACCAGCGCCACGGAGTCTCGACGACGAGGAACGCCCGGTCAATGCGAGGCGGCCGGATGGCGGGATGAGGAGATGGCGGGACAAGGAGGAGGCGTGGTTAGAGGGGCGACACGCTCGAGCATCGCTTCCCGACCAGGGGCGAGATCCCCTGCAGCAGACCCCGAAGGATGCGGACCGCTTTCGCCAACGAGAGAGGAGCGAGGTAAAGGCACTCGCTGCCATCGTTCCGACCATGGGTTCTCCCTCCGCGACGCGGACTGGAGTCCGCGGAGCCGGGGAGAGGAAGGCGGGGGAGAGGGGCGGCGAGCGTCGACCGCCCCTCTTCCTGCTCACATCGTGGGGGTGCTCTGGAGGAGCACCTCGACGGTGCGCACGACCTCCTCCGACTGGAACGGCTTCGCGATGAAGGCGCTCGCTCCGGCCGCCTCCGCCAATTGGCGATGCTCGGGGTCGCTGCTGGCGGTGATGAAGATGATCGGGACGCCGGCGTTCGAACCGAGAGAGCGGATCCGCTCTGCAGCGGTGATCCCGTTCCCTGCCGGCATGTTGATGTCCATGATGATGAGGTCCGGCTTCTCCTTCGCGGCGGCCATGACCCCTCCGACGCCGTCGTAGGCGACGCAGGTCTCATGACCGACGGAGCGGAGACGGGCGGCCAGGGAGATCGCGATCTTCTGATCGTCCTCGACGATGAGTATCCTGCTCATGTAACTTCCTCCATTGAGGGAATGGGCCGCCGGGCACCGGCGGCCACGGGAATCGTGAACTTGAAGGTGGAGCCGCGCCCCAGCTCGCTCTCTACCGAAATGTCGCCTCCGTGCAGCAGGACGATCTCCTTGCAGATCGACAGCCCGAGCCCCAGCCCCTCGCTGCAGCATCCCGCGTTGTCGTCGTCCGGAGCATGCACCTGGTAGAGACGCTTGAAGACCTTCTCGCGGCACCTCGCCGAGATGCCGACCCCGGTGTCCTCGACCGAGATCGTCACGTGGTTCCCCCGCGGATGGGGTGGCTCCACGCGGAGCGTGATGCGGCCGCCATCCGGTGTGAACTTGATCGCGTTGCCGAGCAGGTTCGAGACGACCTGCTTCAGGCGCTGGGGGTCGGCGTAGACCATCGCGCTCGTCTGGGGGATGGCGCTCACGAGCTCGAGGTCTCGAGCGGCGCAGCTCTTCCGCATCACCGCGATCATGTCCTCGAGGAGGATGGCGGGATCACAGAGCTTGGGCCTCAGGCTGAGCTTGCCGGTGTCGAGGCGGGTCACATCGAGCATGTCGTTGATGTAGCGCGTGAGGAGGTCACAGCTCTCCCGAATGTAGCGGAGGAACTGACGCTGCTCGTCGTTCACCTCTCCGGGGACCTCGTCGAGGAGAAGGGCGGTGAACTCGCGGGCGGAGGTGAGCGGCGTCTTCAGCTCGTGGGAGGCCATGTGGTAGAAGCGCGTGATCTCCCGACTGCGCTCGCACAGCGCATCGTGCGCGGACTGGAGCGCGTGGTTTCGGATGACAGCCTCCTCGCGCACCCGGAGATACTCGTACACGAGCACGCTCAGCAGAGCCCCGAGGATCCAGATGAAGAGCAGGCGGCCGTGACTGATCGTGTCGCGCGAGGCTCCGAAGGTGAACTCCCAGCTGCGCCCGGCGAGGTCGATCACGATCCTGCGGGTCGGCTTGACCAGAGGGGGGACATCGACGGATGCAGCTCCACTCCGGAAGAGGAGGGCCTCCTCGTCGACGCCGAGGTCCGTCGCCTGCAGCTCGCAAGGGAGCTCGGCCTGGGTGATCCCGGCCGCAAAGATGTCCGAGAGTCGAATCAATCCCAGGGCGAAACCGCGCGGGGTTTCCTGCTCCCGGTCCGCGGCGTGGTAGATCGGGATGAAGAGGAGCGCCGCGAGGGTCGGGTTGGAGTCCTGCACGAGGGAGATGGGTGCGCTGAGGGTGGCCTTGCCGGTGGAGGCGGCCTCCTCGATCGCGTGCCGCCGGATCGGGCAGGAGGCGAGATCATACCCGACGGCCTTCTGGTTCGATTCGTACGGGTGTGCGTAGAAGACGGGCATGTAGAGCTCGCGCTCCGTGGCCTCGACGAGCCGACCGTCCTCCAGCTTCTCCGTGAAGGTGAAGTCGAGGAGCCCATCCCTGCGGGCCTCGCGCTCGTACTTCCGACGCTCCGAGTGCGGAACGACCGGGACCCACTCCAGTCCCCCGAGGTGGGGGTTGGCGTCGAGCAAAGGCTGGGTGAAGAGCGCGAACTCCTCCCGGCTCACGAACTCGGATCCGTCGTAGAAGGCGCGGATCGAGCGCACAACCTCGGTCAGGGTCGCGAGGTCCCGGGAGATGTGCCCGAGGACCCTGTCCTGGGCGAGCTCGACCTCCGACTCGTGACTCTGCTTCTCCGCGGCGTTGTAGGCCCGCGCGAAGAGGTGCGTCGCCCCGAGGATCAGGAGGAGCCCGATGATCGGTCGGAGGTTGCGAGACAAGGAGACCGCCAGATTCACGACATGAGGCATGTCGGTTGAAGGTGCAGGAGAGCGCCGAGAGCGAGCGCATCTCGGGGGGAGACCGGCTCCCCGTCACGACCCCTGGCGGGAAGGTCGCGCGCCGATGAAGCGTAGGATGGGGCTCCGCGATCGCGCAACCGCGAAAGGCGCCGGCGAGAGGTGGGCAAGGTCCGGGCCCGGGGGGAGGAGAACCCGCCTCTTCCGAACGGGGCCGACTGGACACCCGGATCGATCGATGGCGTGATCGGCGGCGGCTCCCGAGGCCGAATCGATCGAAATGGAGGAGATCCCACCATGCCGAGACACCGCGGTCGCTACGACGCGTCGAATCCCCGGCCCTACGAGCTCTCCCGCTCCCGGGTGGAGTCGTTCATCCGCTGCCCGGCCTGCTTCTGGCTCGACCGCGCGGCGGGGGTGAAGTTCCCCGGCCTCCCCGGCTTCAACCTGAACACGAACACCGACACCCTCCTGAAGCGTGACTTCGACGCCTGCCGTGGCCGGGGTCCCCACCCTCTGATGGAGCGCCACGGTCTGGGGCATCTCCGCCCCTTCGAGCACGAGGATGTCGGGAAGTGGGCGGACTCCCTCCACTTCGGCCGCACCCCGGAGCACTTCAACACCGTGCACGCCCCGACGAACATCCTCTTCGGCGGCGGCCTCGACGATGTCTGGGAGAACCCCGCCACGGGAGAGCTGCACATCGTCGACTACAAGAGCACCGCCCAGCTCGGCCGGAACCCCTGGCGCCTCGACGAGCGCTTCATCGCCCCGCCGAAGGACCCGGACAAGCCGGACTGGAAGGCGGGCTATCGCCGCCAGATGGACATGTACCAGTGGGTGATGCGCCGCAAGGGCTTCGCGGTGAGCGACACCGGCTACTTCGTCTACGTCGACGGCCAGCACATCGGCATCGACGGCATGATCGACCCTGCCGACCCATCCCGCGCGGTGATGGAGTTCCAGGCCGCCATCCTCCCCTACCACGGAGACGACGGCTGGGTGGAGTCCGCCCTCTTCGAGGTGAAGCGCTGCCTCGAGGAGGAGCGCTGCCCCGAGCATGGGGAGGGGTGCGAGTACGGGGAGTTCCTGGAGGGGGTGCGGGGGGTGGAGTGAGGGGAGGCCAGGCGGGCGCTCGCGCCCCGGTCTCTCCGAGGCAACTCCTTGAAGAGATGGCCTCGGCCCGTTTCCGGACCTCCCCTTGCCCCCGATCCCCCCTTCTCCGATGATCCCCCGACGGCGCGGGCTCCCGCCCGTCCCGTTGCTTCTTCGCTCCGCCCCAGTCGTAGATAGGCCCTCATGCTTCAGCCGCTCTTCGATGATGATGCGTCCACCCTCGAGGTTCGGGAGCCGTTCGTGCGCAATGACGAGGCGCATCGGCTGCTTCGGGAGGTCTTCGGGCACTCCTCCTTCCGGGGGGATCAGGAGGAGATCGTTGGTAGGGTGACGGCGGGGGAGGATGCGGTCGTCCTCATGCCGACCGGGGGGGGGAAGTCCCTCTGCTACCAGCTGCCGGCGCTGCTGCGGTCGGGGACCGCGCTTGTCGTCTCGCCGCTCATCGCGCTGATGCAGGACCAGGTGAGCGCGCTCGAGCAGAACGGGATCGCGGCCGCGAGCCTGAACTCGGCGCTGCCCCCGGAGGAGCGGTCGCGCACCTTCGGGCGCTGGAAGCGGGGGGAGCTCGACCTCCTCTATGTGGCGCCCGAGCGGCTGATGCTCGACGGGTTCCTCGCGGAGCTGGAGGACACGCCTCCCGCGCTCATCGCCATCGACGAGGCGCACTGCGTCTCGGAGTGGGGGCACGACTTCCGCCCGGAGTACCTCCAGCTCGGCACCCTGCGCGAGCGGTTCCCGTCGGTGCCGATGATCGCCCTCACCGCCACCGCGGACGGCCCGACCCGCCGCGACATCCGCGAGCGGCTCCACCTCGATGACGCGCCGACCTACGTCTCGAGCTTCCACCGCACGAACATCCACTACACCGTCGAGCCGAAGAAGGAGCCGAAGAAGCAGCTCCTCCGCTTCCTGCGGGAGCATCACGGGGGAGACGCCGGGATCGTCTACTGCCTCTCCCGGAAGTCGGTCGAGAGCACCGCGACCTGGCTGAACGGGGAGGGGATCGCCGCGCTCCCCTACCACGCCGGGCTCGACCCCGCGCTGCGCGCGCGGAACCAGGACCGCTTCCTCCGTGAGGAGGGGATCGTCGTCGTCGCGACCGTCGCCTTCGGGATGGGGATCGACAAGTCGAACGTGCGCTTCGTCGCCCACCTCGACATGCCGCCCACCCTCCAGCACTACTACCAGGAGACGGGGCGCGCGGGGCGGGACGGCCTGCCGTCGAACGCGTGGCTCGCCTACGGCTGGAACGACGTGATGATCGCCGCGCGCCGCCTCGAGGAGTCGGGGAAGGGCGCGGAGCAGCAGCGGATCGGGCGGCACAAGCTCGATGCCATGCTCGGCTTCTGCGAGACGGTCGAGTGCCGCACCGCGGCGGTGCTCCGCTTCTTCGGCGAGGAGCTCACCGAGCCGTGCGGCCACTGCGACAACTGCCGCGCCACCCCCGAGACCTGGGATGGGACGGTGGCGGCGCAGAAGGCGATGTCGAACGTGGTGCGGACAGGTCAGCTCTTCGGCAAGGGGCACCTCATCGATGTGCTCCTCGGCAAGGAGAGCGAGAAGGTCCGGCGCTTCCGCCACGACGACCTGAGCACCTTCGGCATCGGCTCCGACCTCGACTCGAACACCTGGCACAGCGTCCACCGCCAGCTCGCGGCGCGCGGCTTCCTCAAGATCGACTACGAGGGGCACGGGAGCATCTCCCTCACCGACAAGTGCCGCCCGATCCTCCGGGGGGAGGAGTCGGTCCTCTTCCGCAAGGACCCGATGCCGCGGCGCGCCTCGCGCAAGAAGAAGCAGGACCTCGTCGAGAAGCTCGGCGACGCCGAGGCGACCCTCTTCGAGAGGCTGCGCCAGTACCGCCTCGAGCTCGCCCGCGCGAACGAGGTGCCCCCCTACACGATCTTCCACGACTCCACCCTCATCGAGATGGCGGAGCTGCGGCCGCAGACGCGCGATCAGCTCGCCATGGTGGGTGGCGTCGGCCTCGTGAAGCTCCGCAAGTACGGGGAGGGCTTCCTCGCCATCCTGCAGGGGAAGGAGCCCCCGCCGGCGGAGGGGGCCGACGAGGGGTCGGAGTGATCGGCAACATCGAGGTCCTCGCCCACGAGGAGACCCCCCTCGGCCTCCTCCTCCTCCGGCGGCGCGAGCTGCTCGGGGACCCCGGCACCTTCGTCACCGAGATCACCCTCAATCACGAGTTCCTGATGTCGAGCCTGCACACCGCCTCCGAGCGGGCGCTCGCCGGCGCCGCGCTCGCGATGCTGCGCGAGGGGGGTGGGGAGGCGGACGCCGCGCGGGTGCTCGTCGGGGGCCTCGGCCTCGGCTACACCGCGCAGGCCGCGCTGGCGGAGCGCGGGGTGGAGAGGGTCGCGGTGATCGAGCTCCTCGAGCCGGTCGCGCATTGGCTCGCGGATGGGCTCATCCCGCTCTCGGGCGAGCTCAACGCCGATCCCCGCTTCGAGGTGCGCCTCGGCGATGCCTACGCCCACCTCCTCGCTCCCCCCGCCGGGGAGGAGCGCTTCGAGGCGATCCTCATCGACATCGATCACTCCCCCGATGACCGCCTCGGGCGGGCGAGCGACCGCTTCTACACCCGCGATGGGCTCGCGGCGGCGAAGGCGCACCTCGCGCCGGGAGGGGTG
>JAFMMO010000269.1 GCA_017859655.1 Pseudomonadota bacterium
CCTTCCGGATCACCCCCACGACCCTCCCCCCCGGGAGCCCCACCGCCATCCCCCTCACCCTCGACAACCCCGCGGGCCCCGTGAGCGCGTACCGCCTCGCGCTCACGGTGCCGGAGCCGCTGGAGGTCATCGCGGTCGACCTCACGGGGACGATCACCTCCGCCGTCGGCGCAGAGCTGGTCTCCCCCTCCCTCATCGGACGGGAGATCCTCGTGGATGTCCTCCTCGACGCGGAGCCCCCCTTCGACGGCCAGACGATCCCCCTCGGAAACGCGCTCCCCCTCATCGCCCTCGTCACCGAGTGCGCACTCCCCCCCCTCGCTCCGGACCCGGCTCTCGTCGTGGACCTCACCTGGTCGAGCGGCACCCCATCCACCGTCACGGCCGCCGGCCAGGACCTGGTGGCGCTCACGACGCCCGGGGCCGTCACCTGCGAGCCGCTTCCCCTCCTGCCGATTTCCTACATCGGAGGTGACCCCTCGGGAGCTTCCCCGCTCCCCGCCGCGGCGGGGGAGACGATCGAGTTCGGGGTCCACTACACCGACCCGGGGGAGGGGATCGGCGGACTCACCGTGACGCTCTGCCTCGATTGCAGCCTCGCGACCTTCGTCCCCGGCAGCCTGAACGCGATCGGGGACGCCCTCGATGAGGCGGAGTTCATCCAGGCGGACTTCGACGGCTCCGACCTCGACGGGGACGACTGCGAGTTCGCCCTCGGAGCGCTCCTCGACTTCCTGCCTCCGTTCGACGGGGCCGTGCTCCCTCCGAGCGTCTCTCCCTCGCGCCTCTTCCGGATCGGGATCGAGATCTCGGTCGGCGCGCCTCCCGGCACCACCATCGAGGTCCCCTTCTGCGACGGGATCGACGGCTCGGGGACCGCGCTCCTCTCGAACGGAGTGGTGATCGGGACGGGGAGCTTCTCGAACTTCGTGAGGACTCCCGGGGTCATCGAGCTGGCGGCGGGGGCGGCGTTCCGACGGGGCGACGTCGATGGAGACGGTCAGCTGAATCTCGCGGACCCGGTCTCGGTGCTGCAGTACCTCTTCGCCGGGGGCGCGAGCCCAGCCTGCCACGCCGCCGCCGACTTCGATGCCGATGGCGTCCTGCAGCTGAACGACCCCATCGGCTCCCTCACCTACCTCTTCGCCGGGGGACCCCCTCCCCCCGCTCCCCACCCCGCCTGCGGAGTCTCGCCCCTCGAGAGCTGCGATGACCCGGGGAGCTGCGGCGCCCCCTAGAGCACGACGGGGAGCTCGGCCCCCACGGTCAGCGCCCAATCCTCGTCCCCCCGCTCCGCGCGCAGGGCCACCGCCCGGAACTCCACCCCGCGAGCCTGCGCCGCCCGGGCGGTCTCGGCGTAGACGGGATCGATCGTCGAGGCGAGCCCCACCCGATCGCAGTCGGTTCGGCCGAGGAAGTAGAGCTGGACCGCCCGATGCCCCTGGTCGACGAGGCGCATCAGCTCCTCCAAGTGGCGGGTCCCCCGGCTGGTGACCGCATCCGGAAAGTCCGCTCTCCGCCGCCCCGCCGTCACGGTGTCCGGAGTCTCTCCCGAGAGCATGGTCACGTTCTTGATCTCGATGTAGCAGTCCGGCCGCCCCTCCCGATGGTCACCGAGCACCACATCGATGCGGGACTTCTCCCCCACCTTCACCTCGCGTCGGACGGAGCCGTACCCCGCGAGAGAGCCCACGACCTCCGCCTCGAGCGCCTCCGCCACGATCCGGTTCGGGAGCGCGGTGTCCACCAGCGCGACCCCCCCCGGGACTCCGAGGAGGACGAGGGAGTGGGCCAGCTTGCGACGGGGGTCATCCGAAGTCCGGAACCACGCCTCGACCCCCTCGGCGAGCAGCGTCTTCATCGATCCGGTGTTGGGGCAGTGGGTCACGAGGGTCTCGGAGCCGCGCTCGACATCCGCGAAGAACCTCTTGTAGCGCCGCAGGAACCGGCCGACCTGCAATCGCTCGCGCATCTCAGTCCCCTCCCCGGTCGGAGGCGGCTCGCCCCAGCAGGTGCTCCTCGATCGCGCTCCACTGCAGGCGCCGGTGGTGACGACGCTGCATGCCGTCGCGGATGCCGTGCGTGGCCCCCGGATACAGCATCAGCTCGAAGGACTTCTCGGCCCGCTGGAGGGCGTGCGCGAGCTGCATCGCGTTCTGAACGTGGACGTTGTCATCATCCACCCCGTGCACGATGACGAGGTGTCCCTCGAGATCGGCGGCGGCGCCGATCACGGAGGTGTCGCGGTATCCATCCGGGTTTCGCTCGGGAGTGCTCATGTAGCGCTCGGTGTAGATCGTGTCGTAGAGGCGCCAGTCGTAGACCCCCGCGCCCGCGAGACCGAGGGCGAAGCGGTCGGAGTGGGTGAGCGCGTAGGCGGCCATGAAGCCCCCGTAGCTCCAGCCCGTGATGCCGACCCGCGAACGATCCGCCCATGGCTGCGCGGTGAGCCAGTCGACCGCGTCCACAAGGTCCTGCAGCTCCGACTCCCCCAACCGGAGATAACAGGCCGCGGTGTCGACCTGACCCCGTCCGCTCGACGAGCGGTTGTTCACCTGGAGGATCACCACCCCCTGCTGGGCGAGGAACTGCTGCCAGGGGTCGAGCCGCCACCGATCCCGAACGGTCGGGGCATCGGGACCGGAGTAGGTCATCAGGAGGACGGGGTGGGGACGCTCGGGATCGAACGGGACCGGCTTCGTGACCATCACCTCCAGCGGGTATCCATCCCGGGCGGGCACGAGGCGTCGCTCCGGGATCGAAAGGGCGAACTCCTCCAGCGCCGGAGCCTGCGCGCGAGCGAGCGTGCGGACGAGCCGGCCCTCCCGGTCCCGCAGGAGAACCTCACCCGGAAACTCGTGACTGGAGTGAGCGTCAATGAAGTGACCGTGGTCGGGCGCGATGGTGATCGAGTGACTCCCCGGCGCGCTGGTCAGCTGGGTCAGCACCCCCCCGTCGAGAGAGACCCGGTAGAGGTGGCTCTCCACGGGAGACGGGATCGAAGCGGAGAGCCAGAGCTCGCCCCGCTCCTCGTCGACCGACAGGATCGAGTTCACCTGCCAGTCTCCCCCGGTCACCGCGCGAAGGGACTCTCCATCGTGCAGGTGAACGTGCTTGAAGCCGCTCCGCTCGGAGTACCAGAGGAAGCGCCGCCCATCCGACAACCAGCGGGGAGAGCCGAGCACGTTCACCCAGCTCTCGGACTCCTCGCGAAGGAGGGTCCGCGAGGATGCGTCGTCGACCCGAACCTCGACCAGCTCGAGCCAGGTCTGGATCCGATCCTGCACCTGGAGGAGGAGTCGATCCCCCGATGGGGACCAGTCGACACGGACCACCAGGATCTCGTCCCCCGCCCCGAAGCGCGAGAGGTCGACCTCGACCCGCCTCCCGGTGCCGACCTCGAGGAGATGCACCGAGACAATGGGGTTCGGGTCCCCGGCCTTGGGGTAGCGCATGTCGGTCCGGCGCTGCCGGGCGGGGAGATGGTCGACGATGGAGAAGGTCGGGACCTCGGTCTCATCGAGGGAGAGCCAGGCGAGATGCTCGCCGGTCGGACTCCACCAGTGACCCCGGAAGTTCCCCCGCCCGTAGACCTCCTCCTGGTACACCCAGTCGAGGCGGCCGTGGAAGCGATCCGCCGAGCCGCTCGTGGTCAGCGCCATCGGCCTGGCGTCGTCGAGGTCCGCGATCCAGAGGTCGTTCCCCGCCACCCAGGAAGCGTGCCCTCCGGTCGGATCGAGCGTCACGATGGAGCGATCCTCGGACGCCGGGATCCAGCGGGCATCCTCGTCGGCGCGGCGGTAGACCAGTCCATCCCCCACCTCGGCGAGCACGACCCGCCCGTCCCGCGAGAGCTGTCGCCCCCGCCGGAGGAAGGAGCG
>JAFMMO010000002.1 GCA_017859655.1 Pseudomonadota bacterium
GACGCGGACACGGGCCGGTGCCTCGCCGAGGCCGCCGCTCACGATCTCGGTGCCGCGCTCTCCCTCGACGATCCCGACCTCGCATCCCTCCGGGCACGGAGCGCGTGGCTCGCGACGCAATGTCCGGAGCTCGGGCTCCCCCACCTGGATGACGAGGCGCTCGCCCGGCTCCTCCCCGAGCTCTGCGCGGGCCGGCGCTCCTTCGCGGAGCTGCGGCGGGCCCCCCTCGTCGACTTCGTCCGCGGCCTGCTCGAAGCGGATCAGTGGCGCGCCCTCGAGCGAGGTGCTCCGGAGCGGATCGAAGTCCCGAGCGGCAGCCGGATCCGCATCGACTACTCCCCGGATCGACCCCCGATCCTCGCGGTCCGCATCCAGGAGATCTTCGGCTGGACCGAGACGCCTCGCCTCGCGGAGGGGCGCGCCCCTCTCCTTCTGCACCTCCTCGCGCCGAACCACCGCCCCCAGCAGGTCACGGATGATCTCCGGAGCTTCTGGGAGAACACCTATCCCGTGGTGCGCAAGGAGCTCCGTCGTCGCTATCCACGGCACGCGTGGCCGGAAGACCCCTGGACCGCGCAGGCGGAGAAGCGACCGCGGCGTCGCGGAGGATGATGCTCAGCCCCGCTCCTCCGGAGGCGCGGCCTCGCGTCCGCGTCGGTGGATGCGACCGGCCACGACCGCCTGAACCAGATTCCCCGCTCCCCAGGTGAGCAGCAGCAGGGAGAGGACTCCGTAGATCCCGAGTCCGCCGGGGAGCGTGGCGAGGAGGAGCTCGAGGCCGCCGGGGCGTCGGGGGAGCTCGGTCAGAGAGACGCCCGCCCCCCGCGCGACGAGGTGAAGCACGACCGCGAGGAGGAGCACCCAGCGACAGTTCCGGGCCTGGCGGTGGACCCGATCCGCGGGGGAGCGTTTCGGGGTGGGCCCGGCCGGTGCTCTCATCCGCTCGGCGACGAGGGAGACGAAGCCACAGAGGGACCACGCGAAGAGAAGGGAGAGGAGGAGCGACACGCCCTCGATCCCCGTACGGACCGCGACGAGCCCGGGATCTCCCCGACCCTCGAGGGGGACAAGCCAGAGCGGAAGAGAGCAGACGAGGAGCGCACGAGCGAGCGCGAGCAGGGTCGCGAGATCGGGGTGCACTGCACGAAGATCGCGGAGAGCCCGCAGCGTGACCCACCACCCGCACCAGTCGGGAACGAGGGAGAGCTCGAGCCCGACCGTGGGGAGAGCGACGGAGGAATCGAGCAGGACCAGGATGAGGCCGTAGGAGATCCGCCGCAGGCGCGCGATTCCTTCGATCGTGGCGAGTCTCGACCAGTCGATGGACTCCGAGCTTCTGTCGTTCCTGACTGTCATGTCACAGGGCTCTCCACCTCGGTGATCCGCGCGCTCCCCGGGGAGGTGCAGTGCAGGTCAGTTCGGTCGCAAAGGACCGGCCCTTCGAGACATCTTCGCGGAGAAAGTACTTGGGCGGCTCCGGAGACAGGATAGTCTCTCCGTTGCACACACCTCATGGGTCGTTGCGACAAGGATCTTTGCTCACGGAACCCTGCGACGCGCTATTTTGCGTCCCGCCATGAGCGGTGCTCTACACCGGCACAGAAGATAGCGCGTCGCAGCGACCCAGTTTTCTCCCCCTCGAACAGACCGCCCCTCGCTCCTCCCCCGGCCCCTCATCATCGGCCCTTCACTCGAGGTCGGAGAGCCGCTCCTCGAACTCCGCGCTCAGGCGATCGTGCTCGGTCTGCGCCTCCTCGAGCCGCGCGAACATCCTCTCCTCCTCACGCTTCGCCTGATGGAGGTCGCTCGAGAACATCGTGATCTTCCCGCTCTCCTGCTCGTTCGAAGCCTCGATGAGCTTCTGGGTGAGCACGGAGATCTCCTCCTCGAGCGCGGTGATGCGCTGCTCGCAGGTCTCGATCTCCTGCGCGAGCGGCTTGAGGAGGCGGGAGCGCTCGGAGATGAGCGCGGCGCGCTCCCTCCGAAGCTCCTTCCGGCTGGTCCGCTTCCGGCTGCGATCGGGGGCCTCCGAGGTCGCGGTCGCCCCTCCCTGCGGGCCGCGGTCGGTCGCCGCCTCCTCCAGCCAGCCGATCCGGTCGAGGAAGTCCTGGTAGCCCCCCTCGTGGACCCGGACCTGCCCGCCATCAAAGACGACGAGTCGATTGCAGAGGCGATGGAGCATCTGCTCGGAGTGAGTGACGAGGATCACCGTCCCGGGGAACTCCTCGATGGCATCGGTGAGGGCCTCCGTCGAGGGGAGGTCGAGGTGGTTCGTCGGCTCATCGAGGAGGAGCAGGTTCGCGGGGGTCGCGAGGACCTTGCCGAGGAGCACCCGGGCCCGCTCCCCTCCGGAGAGGACGTCGATCCGCTTCTCGGCGAGCTCGCCGCTGAACATCATCAGGCCGCAGATCCCCCGCGCTTCGGTCCTCGTCATGTCGACGCGGACCGACTGGATCTCCTCCTCGACCGTCTTCCCCTTCCGCAGGCGATCGACGTTGCTCTGACCGAAGTAGGCCATCTGGTGGTTCACATGGAGCTTCACCTGGCCGCTCTGGGGGATGAGCTCGCCGGCGATGGTGCGCAGGAGCGTCGACTTCCCCCGGCCGTTCGGACCGATGATGCCGATCCGGTCTCCCGCCTCCATCGTCATGACGAGATCCTTGAAGAGGTGGTCATCCGCCTCGTAGGCGAAGGTCGTCTCCTCGAGCTCGACCGCCCACTTGCCGTTGAAGGGAGCGGGGGTGAAGGCGAAGTCGAGGGTCTGGATCTCCTCGAGCTTGTCGAGCTGGCTCCGCTTCTGGATCTGCTTCAGCCGCGACTGCGCCTGGCTCGCGCGACGCGCCTTCGCGCGGAACTTCTCGACGAACCGCATCTCCTGCTTGAACTTCCGCTCCTCGTTGACGCGGGTCTTCTCGTGGAGCTCCTCCTCCTGCTCGATCTGGGCGAAGACCTTCTCCGTGCCCCCGGAGAACTTCCGCAGCTGCCGGCGGTGGATCGCGAGGGTGTGCGTGGTGACCGCATCCATGAAGTCCCGGTCGTGGGTGATGAGGATCATGGTGTTGCGCCACCCCCGGAGGAAGCCGCGCAGCCAGCGGAGACTCACGATGTCGAGGTAGTTGTTCGGCTCATCGAGGAGGAGGAGATCGGGCTCCCCGAGAAGACACTTGGCGAGGTTGAGGCGGACCTGAAAGCCGCCGCTCAGCTCCTGCGGCGACATCCGGAACGCCTCCAGGGAGAAGCCCAGCCCGTGGAGCGCGGCCTCCGCCCGGTGAACCTCCAGATAGCCATCCTCATGGAGCTCGAGGCCCTCGCAGGCCTCATCGAGGACCGTCTCCCGGGTGAAGCGCAGATGCTGGGAGAGGTGTCCGACCTTGCAGTGCTTCGGGAGGATGATCTCCCCGGCATCCGGAGAGTCCTCCCCGAGGATGAACTTGAAGAGGGTCGACTTCCCGTGCCCGTTCAGGCCGATGAGCCCGACGCGCTCCCCCTTCTCGACGAGGGTCGATGCATCCTCGAAGAGGCCCTGCCCTCCGTAGGACTTCGTCAGGTTGCGCACTTCGAGCATGAGGGACTCCGCGGGGGGTGGGACGACCGGCGACCGCATCGCACGACATCGGGGCGCCGAGGTCGAGAGATCCTCGGGCGAATCCGAGGCTCCTCACCGGCCGGCGGAAGGGGTGCCGATCCGCCGCGCATCCACCCGCATCGAGAGGAACTCCGCCCCGTCCCGATCGACGGAGTACATCGAGAGCACGAGGTGGTCCTGGGAGAGGCGATGCTCCACCAGACGGTAGGGGACCTCGCGACCGAGGATCGGATCGGTCATCGTTCCCGAGAGGGTCAGGGTCGAGCCCTCTCTCGTCCCCCGGAGCGTCGTCACGCCGGTCCCGAGGCTGTCGATCCACGTCGAGTGATGCCGATCGAGGACCTCGTCGTGCCCGCTCAGGAACATCCCCTCGTACTCGAGCCCCATCAGCTCTCCCTCGACGCGCTCGATCACGAGGCCCCCCCACAGGGCGGCCTCGACCCGGGTCCGGCCCCGGCCGCGACCCGGCTCGGCCCCCAGCCCGGCGTGGGACTCGCTCGTGAACTCCCACTCCCCCACCTTGGCGAGCAGCCACGCACGCTCGGCCGCCGCGCGGGACGGGCTCTTCGGAGGAGACTCCCCGGGCCCCGTCGGTCCGAGGAGCGCGAACCCCGCGACGGCGAGGATGAGGATCGTGCGGAGAATCGTCTGCCGGAGCGGGGACATCTGCATGAAGTACCGAGCCGTCCTTGCGCGGGGAACCGGCCCCGCACCGGGTCAGGGCCCGGAGGGCGCGGTGCGCCGCGACCTCCGGAACCCGCCGGGAGCACCGTCCTACTGCGCGGTCTCGCGCGCGTAGGACAGCTTCATGTTCCGGAACTCCTGACCGTCCGGACCCTTCATGAACATCTCGAGGGTGAAGTGATCGTCGTCGATCGTCTTCATCACCATTCGCATCGGGACCGAGCCTCCCTGCGCGGCGTCGGTCGTGTTGCCGGCGTAGGTGATGGTGTCCCCCTTGCGCGTCCCGTCCATCTGGGTCACCCCGGTGCCCCAGGTGTCGAACCAGGTCGCGTGGTAGATCTTCCGCGCGTTGTCGTAGCCGCTCACGCCCATCCCCTCGGTGGGCATCCCCATCATCATTCCCTGCATTCGCTCGATGAAGTAGCGTCCGCCGAGGGTCGACTCGATGGTGCTGGTCGAGGTCCCCTTCTCGGGGGGGAGAGCGGGGTCCATCCAGAACTCCGACTCGATCTTCCACTTGCCGACCATCCCGGCCATCTCCTGATGGACCTTCCCGGGCAGCATGTACTCCATCCACTTCTTCTGCATCTCGTCCGCGCCGCCGTCCTGGAGAGCCGCCTGCCCCACCAGCGCCAGACCCAGGACCAGGATCGCGGTCCCGGCGATTCGCACTCCTCGCATCGGAGCTCCTCTCGTTCATCGTCGTCCCCCGACCGCGAACCCGCACCTCGCGAGCTCCACGGCCGTCCTTGCGAGCCCGGGGGGACCCCTCAGTCTGCGGCAAGTCGGGATCGCGGTCGAGGTGCTGCCGCGAAGTCCGACAGGATCCCGGGACTACAGCCGCCGGGGAGGATGGGGCATAGTGTGCGGGTCCGTTCCCCCTGCGAAGGAGACCCCATGATCCGAATCTGCGTCCCTCCACTGGCCCTCGCGCTCCTGCTCGTGACCACGACCTTCACATCCCCCCCTCCTCTCGAGGCGACCGGCCCGGCCCCGATCGGCGGCTGGACCACCCTCTTCGATGGGACATCCGTCGAAGCGTGGCGGGGGTTCAAGAAGGACGCCTTCCCGGCGAAGGGATGGACGGTCGAGGATGGGTGGCTCCGCGTGGAGAAGGGCGGCGGCGGGGGGGACATCGTCACCCGGGCCCTCTATCAGGACTTCGACCTCAGCTTCGAGTGGAAGTGCGCGCCCGGTGCGAACTCGGGAGTGATGTTCGGAGTCTCGGAGCGGGAGAGCGCGCCCTGGGTCGCCGGCCCCGAGTTCCAGATCCTCGATGACGGCGACCTCGCCGCGGACTCCGACATCTCCGCCGGCGCCCTCTACGCCCTCGCCTCCCCGCGAGGGAAGAAGCTCAAGCCGGCCGGGGAGGTGAACCACGGCCGGATCGTCGTCGCCGGCGACCGCATCGAGCACTACGTCAACGGCGTTCAGGTCCTCTCCGTCCGCTGGGGCTCGGAGGATTGGAAGAAGCGGGTCGCCGAGAGCAAGTTCGGCGCGATGCCGCCGTTCGGCACGGTCCGCAACGGCCCGATCTGCCTGCAGGACCACGGAGACGATGTCTGGTTCCGGAACATCCGCATCCGTCGGCTCCGTCCGGAGGAGGTCTCCCTCGCCGGGGGGAGGGATCCGATCCGTCTCCTCGACGGTCAGGGCCTCGGCGCGTGGAGCCACTTCCTCCGCGGCGAAGGTGCGGCGATGGAGGACACCTGGAAGGTCGAGGACGGGGTGGTGATCTGCAGCGGCACGCCCGCCGGCTACCTCAAGACGAAGGAGCAGTACACCAACTACCTCCTCGTGGTCGAGTGGCGCTGGAGCCCCACCACAAAGAAGGCGGGGAACTCCGGGGTCCTGCTCCGCCAGATCGAGGATGACAAGGTCTGGCCCCGCTGCGTCGAGGCCCAGCTGATGTCGGAGCGAGCCGGAGACTTCTACAACATCGGTGAGTTTCCCATGCGCGGAGATCCGGAGCGCACGAAGGGTCGACACACCGCGCACACCCACTCGAACGAGTACCCGGTCGGAGAGTGGAACCGCTACGATATCCTCGTCTCGGGAGATCGCGTCGAGCTCCATGTGAACGGGCAGCTCCTGAATGTCGCCACGGAGGTGCTCGAGGTGCCGGGTCACATCTGCCTGCAGAGCGAGGGGACCGAGATCCACTTCCGCACCGTCGACCTCTACCCGATCCCGAGCGCCGGCGCCGGCGAGCCCTAGGACGACGGAGTCCGACACGAAGAGCGCCGGGCGACCGGAGGCGCGACCGAGAGAGAGGACCTCCGCTCCCCGCCATCGGGGGGCGGGGGTCCCTTCACATCCGGGAGTCGGGGAGAGAGACGACCCAGTAGAGGAGGAGGGCCGCCCGCAGGATCCAGGCGGCGGTCCGGAGCGCATTGGTACGGACGAGTCGCCGGATCACCTCGTGATCGGAGCCGTCCCGCTGCAGGAGGTCGTGGCACGGGACCTGGAGGAACATCGTCGAGAGCCAGACGATCTTCACGAGGACGAGCCCGACGATGGCGAGCGCGAGCTGCGGGGTCCCGAGGGCGGCGAGGAGCGCGCCGGCCGTTCCGATCGCCTCCCCGAACATCAGGGGAGCGACGATCGGCGTGACCCGACGCACATACCGGGAGTGATAGCGGGGGAAGCCCTCGCGGTCGATCTCGGCGAGCAGCGGGTAGTGCGCCCACTGCACGAAGGCGATCAACCCGGCGAGGGGAAGGGTCGTGGCGAGCTGGAGGACGAGCCAGGGATCGGACACGCCTCAGTCCGACGGAGTCGGCTCCGCCTCGTGGAGGAAGACCTCCCGCGCCCCGGGCGCGGCGGGAGTCGGCTCCGCCGCCGGCGCGACCCGGCGGATCGGGATCTGCGCCTCGATCCAGCGGTTGCGCGGGGGCACGTTGGGGCCGTTGTAGTAGAGACCTCGCGGCGGGCCGGCGATTTCCCAGCCGTCCAGCTTCGCGGCCCACGCCTTCAGCTCCTCGAGGCGGGGGATCGCCTGACCGGTCCCCACTCCCCCTTGGATTCCGATGGCGAGCACGACGACCGCGGGGCGATCGACCACGGTGACATACCCCGCCTCCCCGGCCTCTCCCATGTCGGGAGTGCGGTAGAGGAAGGACATCGTCCACCCGATCTCCTCATCGGTCTCGGAAGGAGCGTAGTCCATCTCGACCGGGGAGGTCATGGCGATCTCTCGCTCCTGAATGTGCTGAAAGAGCCGGAAGAAGGCGAAGTTCGAGGCCAGCTCCGGGCGTCGGTCCCCGCTGACCTCCGCGCGACGGGCGGAGGGGTAGTGCTTCACCTCGATCACCCCGGGGACAGTGGGTGGGGGGTAGCCCGCGGGAAGGGCGGTGTCGATCCGACACGCCCCCGCCGTGTAGAAGTCGGATCCCCCCGCGACGAGCTCGGCGAGCGGCTCCCCTCCAACGCGGACCGAGGTCCCGACCGCCGGCGCCTCCGCCAGAGCCGCCGGCTCGGATGCGGCGACGACGATCACCTGCCGCTCGGCAGGGGGGGAGGGATCCCCATCCGCTTCCTCCAGGGGAGTGGCGAGGACGGACGCGACACAGACACCGAGGACACCAAAGAGGAGTTGTAGGGCAAAGGTGGCGGGGATGGTGAACCGTCGGCTTGAGTCTCGCACGGATGGGGTCCCTTCTGTGGGGGGTTGGAGGGAGTTTCGCCCCCCTTGAATCCCCGGATTCGGAAGTCCGCGATTCCTGGGGGGGCCGGGCCTCTCGAAAAGGACACACCGCGCTTTCGACGCCGTATCATGCGGGAAATCGCTGATCCCGCCCCCCGGAAGGAGCCCCCATGTCGACGCTGTCCACCGGACCCTCCCTGCCTGGAAACGCCGTGATCGCCCAGTCGGGCGGACCGACCGCGGTGATCAACCAGTCCCTCGTCGGCTGCATCGAGGCGCTCCGGGAGTTCTCCGACATCGGGCGGATCTACGGCGCCCGCCACGCCGTGGCCGGAATGGTCGCCGACGACTTCGTCGACCTGACCGAGACCCCCGACCGCACCCTCGCTCGGGTGGCCGCGACCCCCTCCTCCGCCCTCGGCACCTCCCGGGACAAGCCGGACGAGGCCTACTGCGAGCGGATCTTCGAGCGGCTCGCCGCCCGCGAGATCCGTCACTTCTTCTACATCGGCGGCAACGACTCCTCTGACACCTGCCGGATCGTCAGCGAGGTGGCCCGAGCCCGGGGCTACGAGCTGCGCGCCTTCCACATCCCGAAGACGATCGACAACGATCTGGTGAAGAACGATCACACCCCGGGCTTCGGCTCCGCCGCCCGGTTCGTCGCCTGTGCCCTCATGGGGGACTCCCTCGACAACGCCGCCCTCCCGGGGATCAAGATCGATGTGATCATGGGCCGCCACGCGGGCTTCCTCACCGCGGCGAGCCTCCTCGCCCGCACTCCGGCCGGGAGCGGCCCCCACCTCATCTATGTCCCGGAGGCCACCTTCGACCTGGATCGCTTCGTCGCGGATGTCGACCGGATCTACACCCGGGAGGGGCGCTGCGTCATCGCCGTCTCGGAGGGGATCCACGATGAGAGCGGCACGCCGATCGCGGCTCGCATCGCGGAGCAGCTCACCGGCGAGGTCGAGGTCGATGCCCATGGGAACGTGCAGCTCTCCGGGAGCGGAGCCCTGGGAGACCACCTCGCGAACCTGATCAAGAGTCGGCTGGGGAAGAAGCTCCGGGTGCGCTCCGACACCTTCGGCTACCTCCAGCGCTCCTTCGCGGGGTGCGTCAGCCCCTCCGATGCCACCGAGGCGCGGGAGGCGGGCCGCGCCGCAGGCCGCGCCGCCGCGGATGGCCTCCTCGAGGCGAGCATCACGATCGAGCGGACCTCGTCCGATCCCTACTCCGTCGCCTACACTCCGGTCCGATTGTCGGAAGTTGCGCGCAAGACCCGCACGCTGGAGCCGAAATACATAGTGGACGGGTGCGACATCGCCGAGGAGTTCCGCGGCTATCTGGCACCCCTGGTCGGTGACCTCCCGGTGGTGGAGGGGCTCTGAGTCCCTTCAGCGAATGCGCTTCGGATCTCACTCCCGCGGGGGAGCGGGCCGGACTCCGGGAAAACCGGGGATGAAGGTGCGATGAGCAGGGAAGACGGCCACCTTCGCGCCTCGGAGCCCCAGGAGGAAGAGAGCCCTCCGGGCCGAGACCGTCCCGTGGTCTCCGCCCGACCCGGACGGTGGAGCGGCCCCGATCGCGAGCCTCCGCTCGAGGATCCCGCCCTCTTCATCAACCGGGAGCTGAGCCTCCTCGAGTTCAACGACCGGGTGCTCCAGCTCGCCCGCGACGAGAGCAACCCGCTCCTCGAGCGGCTCCGGTTCCTCACGATCTCGACCAGTAACCTCGACGAGTTCTTCGAGATCCGGGTCGCAGGGGTGATCGAGCACCTCGCCTATGACGTCGCCCTCCAGAGCGCGGATGGCCTGACCCCCCGAGCCCTCCTCGCCCAGATCTCGGAGCGGACCCACGCCCTCGTCGAGGAGCAGTATCGGGTCCTGAATGAGGAGATCCTCCCCGAGCTGGAGGAGGAGGGGATTCACCTCCTCCGCCGCAGCCACTGGACCCCTGAGCAGACGCGCTGGATCGCGGACTACTTCGAGCGGGAGGTCCTGCCCATCCTCACGCCGGTCGGGCTCGATCCCGCGCATCCTTTCCCGAGGATCGCGAACAAGACCCTGAACTTCATCGTCTCCCTGCAGGGGAAGGATGCCTTCGGTCGGCTGAGTCGGGCCGCCGTGGTCCAGGCGCCGCGCCTTCTGCCCCGGGTCATCGCGCTGCCGCCGCGCCCGCACTCCCGCGATCGCGACTTCGTGCTTCTCTCCTCCGTGATCCACGCCAATGTGGACGCGCTCTTCCCCGGCATGGTCGTGGAGAGCTGCAGCCAGTTCCGTGTCACGAGAAACTCGGACCTCTTCGTGGACGAAGAGGAGGTCGACGACCTCCTGAACGCTCTCAAGGGACAGCTCGACCGGCGACGCTTCGCGGTCCCCGCCCGCCTCGAGGTCGCGGAGAACTGTCCGAAGGACATGGAGGAGTTCCTGCTCCATCAGTTCGAGCTCGGCGAGTCCGACCTGTACCGCGTCAACGGACCGGTCAACCTCCACCGGCTCGGCGAGCTCCACTCGCTCATCGATCGCCCCGACCTGAAGTACCGCTCCTTCCTCCCCGGCACCCCGCGGGCGCTGGAGGAGGGAACGGTGTTCTCGGCGATCCGTCGGGGAGACATCCTCCTGCATCATCCGTATCAGTCCTTCGCGCCGGTCATCGAGATGATCCGCGCCGCGGCGACCGACCCGCAGGTCCTCGCCATCAAGCAGACGATCTACCGGACCGGGACCGACTCGGAGCTGCTGGAGCCCCTCGTCGAGGCGGCGAAGGCGGGCAAGGAGGTGACGGCGGTCATCGAGCTGCGGGCGCGCTTCGATGAGGCCGCGAACATCGAGATCGCCACCCGACTCCAGGAGGCGGGCGCGAAGGTGGTCTACGGGGTCTTCGGCTACAAGTCCCACGCGAAGATGCTGCTCATCGTCCGCCGCGAGGGCGAGGAGCTGCGGCGCTACGTCCACCTCGGCACCGGCAACTACCACCCCGGCACGGCCCGCGCCTACACCGACTTCGGCTACCTGAGCTGCGACCCCGATCTCGGCGCTGATGTCCACGAGCTCTTCCAGCAGCTGACCGGTCTCGGTCAGGCGACCGGTCTGCGGACCCTCGTCCAGTCCCCCTTCCGCCTCCATGACGAGATGCTCGGCCGGATCCGTGGCGAGATCGAGGCGGCGGAGGCGGGCGAGCCGGCTCGGATCATCGCGCGAATGAACTCCCTGATCGAGCCGCAGATCATCCGCGAGCTCTATCGCGCCTCACGCGCCGGCGTCGAGATCGACCTGATCGTCCGCGGTCCCTGCGCCCTGCGCCCCGGAGTCCCCGGGGTGTCGGAGAACATCCGCGTCCGCTCGATCCTCGGGCGCTTCCTCGAGCACAGCCGGGTCTTCGGCTTCCACGCCGGGGGCGAGGAGGTGGTCTACCTCTCCAGCGCGGACTGGATGCCGCGGAACTTCTTCCGGCGCGTGGAGATCGCCTTCCCGATCCGGGAGCCGAGGCTCAAGCGACGCGTCCTCGAGGAGAGCCTCCTCCTGTACCTGCAGGACTCGCGGGATGCCTGGGAGTTGACCTCGGATGGGAGCTACCTCCGAGTCGGAGAGCCAAAGGTCGGTGAGGCGCGGTCGGAGCCCGCTTCGTCCCAGCAGGGCCTGCTCGAGCTCCTCCAGGACAGCGCCGGAGCCTCCTAGGAAACCCCCCGGCCTCCTTCTCCCGCACCGCCGGCTCTCGGACCCTGTTCAGGCATCGGCGGCACCGAGCTCCACCGAGACCTCCACGCCCAGGCTCGAGGCCAGCTCCAGCTCTCTCCGCAGCTCCTCCTCGGTGAGCGGGTGACGGGAGAACCAGCCCGGCGGGAAGCAGAGCTGAAGTGCCTCGCCCTCGACCCGGGGAGCGAAGGGAAGTCGGGCGTCCTCCACCCTCGCGCGGTGGAAGGAGACCGCGAGTCGGAGGAGGAGGAGGAGCCGATGGGCCTCCGCCTCGGTGAGCATCTCCGGGAGCTCCATCTCCCGAGTGCGGACCTTGCGCCGATGGAACCGCACCAGAAAGGCGATCGCCTCCTGCTCATCGGTCGAGAAGCCCGGCAGCTCGGAGCAGCGGATCAGGTACTCCCCGTGGCGCTGGTGCCCACGGTGGGAGATGGAGAGCCCGACCTCGTGGAGACGCGCGGCGAGACGGAGGAGAGCCCCCGCTCCCGTGTCGAGTCCCCACGCCTCCCGAGCGACCTCGAAGAGCCGGAGCGCCGTGCGCTCGACCCGCGCCGCCTGGGCGAGATCCACCTCGAATCGTCCCTGGAACTGGGCGATGGTGGCCTCGCGGACATCCCCGCTCCCATCCCGACCGACCAGGTCGGTCAGGATCCCCTCCCTCAGGCCACCGGGGGTCGCGGTGAGCTCCCCCACCTTGCACGCCTTGAAGATGGCGCTGAGGACCGCGATCCCCCCCGCGATCACCGGTCGACGATCCTCGTTCAGCTCCGGGAGCTCGAGGCAGTCGATCGTCTCCGCCTCGATGAGATGGTCTCTCAGACGGCGGAGTCCGGCCCGGGTGATCGGCTCCCCCGGATCTCCGGTGGAGTGAATCAGTCGCTCGATCGCGTGGGCGGTCCCGGCGGAGCCGAGCGCGACCGTCCAGCCGAGCTCCCGGAAGCGGGCGGTGTAGGGGCGGAGCTCCACCCGTGCGGCGAGGATCGCCTGACGGAAGATCTTCTCGGTGAGCCGTCCCTTGCGGAAGTGACGGCGCGTATGGGTCACGCAGCCGAGGGGCAGGCTCTCTGCCAGGAGGATCTTCGAGCCGTCCGCCACGATCAGCTCCGTGGACCCCCCGCCGATGTCCACGATGAGATGGCGGGCGTCGAGCTGGGGGAGCTGGCTGTGCACGCCGAGGTGGATGAGGCGCGCCTCCTCGCCACCCGAGATGATCTCGATGCGGTGGCCGAGGGCCGCCTCCGCCCGGCGACGGAAGGAGCGGGCGTTCCGGGCGGAGCGGAAGGTGTTCGTGCCGACCGCCCGCACCTGATCGGAGGAGAACTCCCTCAGTCGATGCCCGAAGCGGGCGAGGCAATCGAACGCGCGCTGCTGAGTGGCCTCATCGATCCGGCCTTCCTCGTCCAGACCGCCAGCGATGCGCACCCGTTCCCGCAGTCGATCGAGGACCTGCGGCGGTCCCCCGTCGCTGCGAGCGATGATCATGTGGAAGCTGTTCGAGCCGAGATCGACCGCGGCGACGGTCTTCAAGCGCGCACCTCCCGGTCGATCCCCGCCTCAGTCCCCGGCACGGCCGCGGAGCTGCTTCGGGGTCTGGAGCCAGAGGAGGGAGCCCGGACCCTCGATTCCGGCCGGACACTCGAGCGCGGCGACCCCCCCCTTCTTCAATCGGGTGAAGGGCTCGGGCGCGCGGCAGATGTGCGCGATCAGGGCATCAACCTGGGGTGCGTGCCCGCAGAGGAGCGTGTCCTCGTTCGGGGAGCGGGAGAGCTCCGCGATGAGGGCGCGCGGGTCTTCATCCCCCACCAGGGTGGGGGTGATCTCGACCTCCGGGTGGCGGAGGACCTGGGCGATCACCTCGGCGGTCTGAAACGCCCGGACAAGGGGGCTCGAGACGATCCGCTCCGGCGCGATGCCGAGGCCCGCGAAGCCGCGCGCCTCGCGCTCCATGCGCTGACGCCCGCGGGGCGTGAGCTCGCGATCCGGATCCGCGGGGCACTCGGGGTCGTCCCGATCGATCGCGATGGCGTGTCGGACGATCCAGAGATACACGGGTCTCTCCTTTCGAGGCTCCTTCGCGAGGGTCGGGGCCGTCGATCGCTCCTCCGCGCGACCGCGGACCTCGCTCCCCCCACTATGGCGCAATCCCGACCCTCGGTGAAGATCCTGCATCCTCGACCGCCGGAGGGAGGTGCGGGCGCGTCGAGCGTGTATCATCCTAGGGTGCACCCCGACCGGAGAGGAACGAGGGAGCGATGATCTCCCCACAGCCGCCGAATCCCGAAGGCGATCGGGCACCGAACCACCGCCTCGTCTGGCGCCCGACGCCGGTCGTCTCCACCGCCATCCGGGAGACCTTCGAGGAGAGGCTCCGCTTCGCGGAGGGCTGTCTCGCGCTCGCGGATGAGGACCCGGCCCGGGCGATCCACTCCTACCGCAAGACGATCCGTCGCAGTCGATCCCTGATCCGCCTGCTGCGCGGGGTCATTCCGAAGGAGTCGCTCCGATCGATCGACTCCGGCCTGAGAGCCGCCGTCCTCCCGACCTCCGGCCTGCGCGATGCTCGCGTGCTCCTCGGGGTCCTGGACGCGCTCCCCCCGATCGAAGGCTCCGACCCGCTGCGGGAGGCCCTCACCGCCCGCTGGACCCGGAGGGTCGAGGCGATCGAGGAGAGCGGAGAGGAGCGGCAGGCGCTCATCGCGAGCCAACCCCCTCTCCGACGACTCCCCGGCGAGCTGGAGCGCGCTCTCCCGGCCGATCTCGGCGTCGAGGAGCTGCAGCAGGCCGCCCGGCGCAGCTATCGCAGGGCGCGTCAGGCCGGTCGCTCCGCGATCAGGGTTCCGGAGGACGAGGGCATCCATCGGGCCCGCAAGCGGATCAAGGAGCTGCGCTACCAGCTCGAGTGGCTGAGCGGCGTCTCCGACGCCGCGACCCGCGCTCGTCAGAAGCACTGCGCGCGGCTCGCGGGGGAGCTGGGGGAGGTGACCGATCTCCTCGTCCTCGAGGATGCGATCCGCGCCGATCTCGAGGTCCTCCGCGGTCTGAAGGCGCGCTCCTTCTGCCAGCGCGTCCGCCGCCGGCTTCTCGCACGCTTCGAGGAGGTCACGCTCTCGCTGGAGTCGCTCTTCGCCACGCGGAGCCGGGAGTTCGCCTCGGGAGTGGGAGCGCGGATCCTCTCCGGAGCGGAGCCCCCTCCCGACGCCGAGACCTAGCGCGCGGAGCCGCGGACGAGGGTCGGCCGAGCGCCGGGGACGAAGCTCCCGTACTTCTCCGTCGTGCCGTCCGGCCAGAGGACCTCGAGCGAGACGGCGGGAGCGCCGCCGGTGCCGATGTGCACCCGTGGATCGTGGGCGGCGGCGTACCCTCCCCCCGACCCGACGAGTCGGGTGATCACCCGCGGCCCCTCCCCGTCCCCGCCGTCGAGGCGCGCCCTCACGATCGTTCCGGAGAGGGAGCGATGTGCGGGATCCCGGAGGGTGATCACGAGCGCGCCGCCTCGCTTCTGCGCGATGTTCTCGAGAAGGTGCGCCCGCCCCCCGTTGTTCACGATGACGAGGTCGAGGTCTCCATCGTCGTCAAGATCCCCCCGCAGCACCGCCCGGGCGGATCCGACGGAGGCATCGCTCACCGCCGTCGGGGACACCTCGCGGAACCGGGCCGGAGCGACGCCCCGAAAGAGCTGGTCGGTCTCCGCGTAGGGGTCCTGACCGGGCTCGTGGGACCCCGTCGTCACGCGCCCGTTCCCCACGAAGAGGTCATCCCGACCATCGTGATCGAAGTCCGCCACCACCTGGCCCCAGCCGGTGGACTCGCGGGAAGGTCCGGCGAGGCCGGTCAGGACGGTGGCGTCGGTGAAGCTGCCGCCGTCGTTGCGGTAGAAGGTGTTCGTCTCGTTGCGAAGATGGGTCAGCAGCAGATCGAGGTCGCCATCCCCCTCCGCATCGAACGCCACGATCCCCATCCCCGCCTCTGCCCGGCCGTTCATGTCGACGGCGGCGCCGCGCCGCGTCGCGACCTCCTCGAAGCGAAGACCCTCGGCGGTGCTCCGGTTCAGCCAGAGCTGGTTCGGGTTGCCATCGTTGGCGACCGCGATGTCCGGACGCCGGTCGCCATCCAGATCGGCGAACACGACGCCCAGGCCGTTTCCGAAGGCGACACGGAGCCCTGCGCGCTCCGAGACATCCTCGAAGCGAGCGCCTCCCCGGTTGCGGAGGAGGAGATCGGGCGCCGGCGCGCGGTAGTTGTTCGGCGCGCAGTAGTCCCGCGTGCCATCCTCGTTCGTGCAGGGGAGCTCGCGCTCGGGACTCCAGCGGACATAGTTGGCCGCGAAGATCTCGGGCAGACCATCCCCGTCGAGATCTCCCATCGCCGCGGAGGTCCCGAAGGCGGCATCGCCGGCCCCGCTCTCCTCGGTGATGTCGGTGAAGCGCCCCTCCCCGTCGTTCCGATAGAGCGTGTTTCGACCGACCCGCGTGATGTAGAGGTCGACATCGCCATCGAGATCGATGTCTCCGGTGCAGACTCCGATCCCGTACCCCACCGCGTCGAGCCCGGAGCCCTCGGTGATGTCGGTGAAGCGCAGCGCTCCGTCGTTTCGAAAGAGGCGATCGGACGAAGGTGAATCCGGATCGAGGAGGTCCCCCCCCTGGACGAGGAGGAGATCGAGGTCTCCATCCCCATCGACATCGAGGAGGGCACCGCCGCCCGCGACCGTCTCCGGCAAGTGATACCGCCGCTCCTCCCCGATGCGATGCTCGAAGTCGAGGCCCGCCTCCCGGCTCCGCTCTCGAAACCAGAGTGAGTCGGCGGGGCCACCGGCGGCGGGTGGAGCGACGGGCGGCGGATGGGAGTCCTCACCACCGCATCCGGAGAGGAGGAGCAGGAGCAGGGGTCGGAGTGCGATCGGCGCAGGGCCTGATGGTGAACGGCTCATTCCCCCTCCTCCGGCTCGGATCCGGGGACCGCCGCGCCGACGGTACGCGACCGGATCACGAACGAGTCTAGCCGGAGCGCGGGAGCCCTCCCAGCGCACTCCATCCGTCGGCTCGCTTGCCCCTCCCGATCGAAATCCTATGATCCGACCGCACCGGAACGCAGTGGCAGGTCGAGGTGGCAGCGCGAGGTGGCCGCCTGAAGGGAGAGCGGAGGGACCCGATGCTGAAGCCGATCTTCGCGGTGGTTCTGCTGATCCTCCTGGTGGCAGGAATCGGCGCCGCCGTCCTCCATCTCTCCTCCCCGATCTCCACCGTGCCGCTGCTGGTCCTCGACATCTCCGTGGAGCCCCCGACCCCGACCGCCCGGATCCGATTCGGCGGGGAGTTCATCCCCGCGGATCGGTCGGTCCGACACGAGTGCCGGCTGACCTGGCTCGCTCGGGCGCCTATCTCGGAGACGCCGCTCCCCTCCCCGATCGAGGACCAGGAGGATGTCGCGACGCTGCATTCCATCGACACGGACCGACTGCTTGACGCGCTCCGCCGCGCCACCGGAGTCGGCGATGAGCGCGAGTCCGCTCCAAAGGAGATGCTGACCTGGCTCGGCGAGCTGGCGCTCAGGGGCTTCCGCGGATCCGCGCGCGTGGACGGTCGGGACCGGGAGGTGATCTGGCTGGCCGTCGCGCTCCCCGGCCAGCGGACGCCGTTCGGCCTCGCGATCCTCGCGGACGGAAGCCCCGACCTCGAGGCGCATGACGTGACGATCGCCCCTCCGACGACGCCCTCGACCGGCGCGGGACCCCGATGGTCGGAGGGAGTCCTGCGACAGCAGCGGATCGAGCACGTGGTCCGGCTCCGCTTCCGACCGATCGAGGGATCCGGCGACGACCCCCTCAGGGGGTCCAGACATCGGCGGCCTTGATCCGCTCGATCGCCTTCTCCGCCCCGTTCCGCGGGACGCACTCGAGGCCGACATAGTCCCGATAGCCGAGACGCCACGCCTCCTGGAAGACCCGGTTGTAGTGGACCTCCCCGGTCCCCGGCTCGTTGCGGCCCGGGTGATCGGCGAGCTGGAGATACCCCACCTGGTCGAAGCCATCCCGCAGGCGACCGCAGAGGTCGCCCTCGCTGATCTGCATGTGGTAGAGGTCCCAGTTGATCTTCACCATCGGCGAATCCACCTCGCGGCAGATCCGGACCGCGTCCACGCTGCCGTAGAGACAGTGCCCCTTGTGATCGACGCGGATGTTCATCGGCTCCAGGATCAGCATGACGCCGGCATCCTCGACCATGGGCTTCACCCGCCGGAGGCCGGTGATGATCGCGGCGTGCATCTCCTCCGGGGACTTCCCCGGGATGTCGTTTCCGCCGACCACCGTCATCTTGCGGCAATCGAGCCGCTTCGCGACCTCGATGCCCTCCCTGATCTCCTTCTCGAAGCGGTCGTGGTGGGACGGATCGTTGAGCCCCGGCACGAAGCCCCAACCGGTGAACTGGGCGACCTCGATGGAGAGCTCGCGGCAGAGGTCCCGGAGCTCATCGAGCGGCTTGCCCCGCCAGGGCCAGAACTCGATCGCCGGGAAGCCGGCGGCGTGGGCCTTCCGGACCTTGTCGAGGAAGGGCACCCCCCCCCACCACATCTCCACATTCACGGCGAAGCGGGTCCGCCCCCAACCAGCTGCGGGCTCATCGGTCGGGGTCGCCCCGAGGGAGGCGGGCAGCGACGCGCCGGCCGCGGCGGCCGCGGTCGAGGCGAGCCAGGTGCGTCGATCGAGGGGGAAGCGGGGATCGATGGACATGACACCTCCGTGGGGAAAGGGCCGGGTCGCACCCGGGGCCGCAGGTCGCCGCGCGGCGCCCTCCCGGGGGCGGTGGGAGAGGGTAACGAGTCGGCGGAGGACGCGGTACCGATCTCTCCCCGGGCGATCCCCCCTTCCGGTACACTCCCGCTCCGCCCCCCCGGAAGCGAGGCCTTCGTTGCTCGGCAGAACCCTCCCCCTCTCCCTCTCTCTCCTGCTCCTCATCGGCTGCGCGCTCCCTCCCGCGCCCGAAACCCCGGAGCCGAGCGATCCCCTGCGCGCCGCGGTGCAGAGCCTCGAGCGCTGCGAGGGGCTCCTCACCCTTCATGTCGACGCGGCGGAGAACACCGTCCTGCTGGAGCTCCCGGCCCCCACCGATGCGTCGGGGCGGTGCGCGGAGCTGCTCCTCGTCCACGGCCTGCGCCGCGGGCTCGGCTCCAATCCGGTCGGGCTCGACCGCGGCCAGCTCTCCGGCGCCGAGCTCCTCGTCATCCGGCGGCGGGGCAGGCAGGTCCTGTTCGAGCGACCGAACCTCCGGTTCCGCGCGGGCCAGCCCGACCCGGCCGCGCGCCGAGCGGTGGAGGAATCCTTCGCGACCTCGGTCATCTGGGGAACCGAGGTCCGGGTGATCGCCCCCGACGGACGCTCCCTCGTCGATCTCGGCCCCCTCCTCGTCAGTGATCGCCACGGGATCGCCGATCAGCTCTCCCGCAGCAGCGGCTCGACCTACCGCCTCGACCCGGCACGGAGCGCGGTGACCCTCGAGGCGCTCCGCGCCCTCCCCGCGAACATCGAGCTGGAGGCGAGCCTCACCTTCACCACGGAAGGCAGCCCCGGCCGGGAGATCTCGGGGACGGCGCCGGATGGGCGCGCGGTCACCCTCCTCCAGCACATCTCCCTCATCGAGCTGCCGCCGGCGGGCTACCGACCCCGACTCCACGACCCCCGCTCGGGCACCTTCTCGACCGAGACGATCGACCCCACCGCACCCCTCACGGCGCCGACCCGGATCCGCTACGCCGAGCGGCATCGCCTCGCGCCGGGAGAGACCCTGACCTACTACGTCGACCGCGGCGCGCCGGAGCCGGTCCGCAGCGCGCTGCTCACCGGCGCGGGGTGGTGGGCGGAGGCGTTCGAGGCCGCGGGGCTCCCCGGCGCGTTTCGCGTCGAGCTCCTCCCCGAGGATGTCGACCCCCTCGATGTCCGCTACTCCGTGATCCAGTGGGTGCACCGCGAGACCCGCGGCTGGTCCTACGGCACCAGCATCACCGACCCGCGAACGGGGGAGATCCTCAAGGGTCATGTGACCCTCGGCTCCCTCCGCGTGCGGCAGGACCGCCTCCTCTTCGAGGGTCTCCTGGGGGTGGAGAGCACGGGGACGGGAACCCCGGGCGATCCGATCGAGATCAGCCTCGCGCGGATTCGGCAGCTCGCCGCTCACGAGGTGGGGCACACCCTCGGCCTCGCCCACAATTTCGCGGGGAGCGCGCGCGAGCGGGCCTCGGTGATGGACTATCCCCCTCCTCGCGTCCGGGTCGCCGAGGATGGCTCCCTCGACCTCTCCGACGCCTACGGCGTGGGAGTCGGCGAGTGGGATCGCCACGCGATCCGCTGGCTCTACGGCGCCCACGGCGTGGACGCGGCGGGGAGGATCGACGAGGAGGAGGAGCGCCGCCAGCTCCGCGCCATCCTCGATGAGGGGATCGCGGGCGGCCTCCTCTACCTCTCCGATGCGGATGCCCGCTCGCCGGGGGCGAGCGATCCGCGCGCCAGCCTCTGGGACGATGGATCCGATGCGGTCGCGGGCCTCGAGGGCGCGCTGGCCGTCCGGCGGATCGCGCTCTCCCGGTTCGGCCCGGGGAACCTCCCGGAGGGCCGACCGCGGACCGAGCTCCAGGAGGTGTTCACCCCGGTCTACCTCCACCATCGATACGCCCTCGAGGCCGCGGTGAAGACGATCGCCGGCGTGGAGTACGGGCACGGCGTCCGGGGGGATGCGATGCCACCCCCCCGAGTGATCCCCCGGGATCGTCAGGAGCGTGCGCTCTCCGCGGTCCTCCAGACCATGACTCCGGAGTTCCTCCGGGTTCCCCCGGGGCTCCTCCCCCTCCTCGTCCCCGCCACCCCCGGCTCTGCCCGCAGCGTCGAACGGCTCCCCGGCGCGACCGCACCGATGTTCGATCCTCTCGCCGCGGCGCGCGTCGCCGCCACCCTCTCCGTGGACCTCCTCCTCGACGAGGCCCGCCTCGCCCGACTGGTCAATCAGGGGCTCACGAGCCCCGGGCAGCTCACGATCGAGGATCTCCTCCGCCGGCTGACCGAGACCTTCCAGTCGAAGGAGGAGGAGCGGGAGGCCTGGATCGCGGGGATCGATGCGGCGGTGGAGCGGGTCATCCTCGATCGGCTGATGGCGCGAGCCGGCTCGGCGACGGTGACGGCGGAGGTGCGCACCGCGATCGATGCCATCCTCGGCGAGCTGCTCGCCCGCCTCGGCCCACCCTACGAGGGGCGCCAGCTCCGCTACGACAACGGGCATCGCGCGCAGATCCTGCGCGATCTGGAGCGACATCTCGCGCGCGCCCCCGTGGAGCGCAGCGGACTCAACCCTGCGCCGCCCCCGCCCCCCGGCAGCCCGATCGGCTGCGGGTGCGATCGATACTGAGATCCGGAGGGACCGGACGCGGGGAGCGGTGATCGCGCGGGGGTCGGCGGTCCGTGCGGATCAGAGCTCGTAGGAGTGACCCGCCTCCATGACGACGACATCACCCACCCCCGCGTCGTCGAGCTCGCGGGTGATCTCGTCCCGGTGCGTCGCCTTGAGATGAACCGCGAAGAAGGTGGGATCACCGGCGAACTGGGCGATCTCCTCCGCGAAGAGTCGCGGCGTCAGATGCATCGAAGCATCCGCGAGCCAGAGCAGCTTCTCGGGGAAGCTCGCTTCGAGGACGACTGCCTTGAGGTGGGGCACGGCGTTCGCTGCCTCGCGCAGGGCGGCGCAGGGAGCGGTATCGGTCGCGATCAGCACCGCGCTCCGCCCATCGTCGACCAGGAAACCGAAGGTGGGGACGATGTGCTCCACCGGAATCGGGGTGACCTGCACCCCATCGATCTCCACGGGGCGCCCCGCCTCGAGGCGCTGCAGATCGAGGAGGCGCACCGGACCCTGCTCCGAGATGCGGATGAAGTCGGGCCAGGTGCGGTCGTTGAAGATGTCCTCGCGGAGCGCGGCCTCCGTCTCGGCCCCCGCATGGACGCAGACTCCCTCCGGATGCTCGCCGAAGACATTGTCGAGGAGCATCGGCAGGCTCGCGATGTGGTCGATGTGCGAGTGGGACAGGAAGAGATGCCGGATCGCCCGCTGCACCTCGAGGTCGGCATGAAAGCCGATCGAACCCGCATCAAGGCAGATGGAGTCGTTGATGCGGATCGAGGTGAGGTACTGAGAGACCGACGCGGAGGCCGCGGCGGTGCCGCCCCCCACCGCGGAGGGAACCAGCTCGACCTTCATCGTGACGCCTCCCCTCTCGCCCAAACCGGGAATCGCGCTCGCAACGACGGACCGCGGGACGGGGTCCGCCTCAGGACACGAGCCGATCATCGACCTTCGCGAGCCGACGAGCCAGCATCCCCGCGATGTTGTAGGTCATGCGCAGGGCCACCATGTCGTTCCGATCGAGGAGACCGTGGAAGACCGAGCCGGAGAAACGCTTGAGCCGGCCGGGCTCGCGGCAGATCACCGTCGCAGCGGCGCTCGACTGATCGAAGAGAGACATCTCGCCGAAGAAGGAGAGCTCTTCGAGGCGGGCAAGGACGCTCTCCGCGCCGTCGGCGGCGTGGACGACCTCGAAGACTCCCGCGCCGATCACATAGAGGCCCTCCCCCGACTTGCCCTGCTCGATGATCACCTGCCCCGGCTCGGTCGGGACATCCTCGGCGTCCCGAAGGATCCGCGCGATCTCCTGCGCCTCGAGCCCGTGGAACAGGGGGACGGTCGGGAACTTCTCGATGTGCTCTTCCATGAGTCGATCTCCTGGGCGGGCGAACGGGGTTGGGCCGCGGACGGAGCTGCGGCGCACCTGTGGACGATGGGCGTCTCCGGGCGGGGTGAGGACACTCTGTGGCAGGTCACGCTACCGGAGGGAGCCGGGGGCTGCAACGCCCCGGACTCGACCCTTCTCCGGTCTTCTGGGGTATGCTGCTCGTCATGGAGGATCCAGCGATGGCCCAGCCTTCGGAGCGTCGTCTCTTCGTCGTCGGAGATCGCGTGCTCGTGACCCCCGAGAAGGGGGAAGAGCGGACGCGGGTCGGTCTCTATCTGCCCGCGACCGCCGTGGAGAGCGCCCCGGTCCAGGGGGGTCGCATCGTGGAGGTCGGACCCGGGACACCGGTGCCGAGCCCTTCGGATGTGCACGAGGAGCCCTGGAAGATCGGTGAGCCCCGAGCCCAGTATGTGCCGCTCGAGGCGAAGCCGGGCGACTTCGCGCTCTTCCTGCGCAAGGCCGCGATCGAGGTGCAGTTCGACGGGACCGACTACCTCATCGTCCCTCACGGGGCGATTCTCCTTCTCGTGCGTGAACCCGCCATCGCCGAAGAGAGTCCCGAGTTCGATCCTGCTGACTTCGATCTCTGATCTGACTCAGATGACTCGCGTACATTCGAATCAGCACATGTGATCATTGATGCCTAGCCCAAGCCTGATGAATCAGTAAGGTTGGGATCAGCGGATCCGTCTTCGTGGGACTTAGGGCGCGACTATTCATCGTGCCCGGGACGCTTCCGACCGTGAAACGATATGCATCACCTCAAGGAACCGCCGGCGAGCGGTTTCAGCGGTGATCCATCGGACCATGTGTGGACCGTCCGATCGGTATTCGCTTCCGACTCAGCTGCAATTTGGTGCGAGTCCTCCGGAATCTATCTACCGGGGGAGAAGGAGTGAAGTATGAGGACCCCTGTCGTATCGGGTCGCAAGACCCTCATCTGGATGCTGCTGACGCTTCTGCTCGGCGGAACCCTGCATGCCATCGATGTCCCCGTGTCGATCGACTTCGACCTGGAGAACCGCGAGGCGGGCTCCCTGATCGAGTCGGTCAACGGAACCAATGACGGAACCGCGCTCGTGGGTCCGATCGGTGTTCGAGGGACGCGCCCCGGCGACGCCCGGAACGCCGCGGTCCTCCACCACTCGGCCCTCAGCTCCGGTCCGGCGAGCGATCTCGGCACCCCGAACCAGGCGTTCGGCGGGGTCGGAGTCGGAGTCGGCGGAACGCTGGGTGCCGCGTACGCGAACCAGAGCGACCTCGGGCGTATCCTCGTGATCGCCGACAACCTCGTCGATGCCAACGGCGATGGTCTGATCGACCAGACGAACGACTCGAGCCTTCAGCAGCTCGAGTTCGAGTTCGACTTTCGGACGATCACCGCTCCCTTCGTTCCCCATGACATTCGCGTGCTCAGTCTCAAGGTGATCGACACGGAGGGTCCCAGCCCGGGATCGATCCAGATCTTCGATGCCCTCGGGAACCTGATCAGCGCGACCCCCATCGTGACCACCGGCAACAACGGGGTCGCCACCCAGTGGCTCGGAACCCCGGGTCTCGGGGTCGCGGGCGCAGCGACGATGAAGGTGATCCTGAACGGGTCGGCCGCGATCGATGACATCGACTTCGAGATGTCGTCCGCGCCGCCCCCGTCCTGCGACATCTCCAGCCCCGGCGCCGATCATGTCGATGTCGAGGTCGGCGAGCTGCTGAGTTTCAACCTCTCCGCCATGAGCCACGAGGATGACCTCCTCGTCGAGGCCCTCCTGATGCCGACCGGCTCGTCCAGCACGCCCGGACTCCCCGCCGGAACGACGGAGGAGGATCTGGAGCTCGAGTTCACGGTCAACTGGACCCCGACCGCGGACCAGATCGGCGACCACGAGTTCCTCTTCCAGAGCAGCGACTCCCTCGGCCAGTCCTCCACCTGCGGAGTGCTCGTCACCGTCTACTGCAATCTCTCGATCCCGCCGTTCGGGCAGCCGCTCTCGAAGACCATCTGCGAAGGCGAATCGGTCTACCTCTCCGCCTCCCCCCTCGTGACCCAGCCGGCCACCTACCAGTGGCAGAAGGACGGCGTCTCGATTCCCGGCGCGAACACCACCAACCTGACCCTGACCGCGCTCGGCACCGGCGACGCGGGTGACTACACCCTCGTCATCACCAACCCCTGCGGGACCCTCACGAGCCAGGCGGCCACGGTCACCGTCAAGTCGCCTCCTTCCATCGATCAGCACCCCTCGGACGTCACCACCTGCGAGGGCACGGATGCGACCTTCTCGGTCGTCGCCTCCGGGACGAGCTCCCTCTACTACCAGTGGAAGAAGGACGGCTCATCGATCTCCGGGGCGAACTCCTCGACGCTCACCCTCTACGCGGTCGACTCGAGCGACGCGGGCAGCTACTCGGTCACGGTCACGAACGACTGCGGCCACGCCACCTCCTATCCGGCGCAGCTGACGGTCCGCCACCCGCCCAGCATCTCCTCAAGCCCCGAGTCGCGGACGCACTGCGTGGGAGAGTCCACCACCTTCCATGTCTCCGCCTACGGGAGTGACCCGCTCTTCTATCAGTGGAAGAAGGACGGCAACTCGATCTCCGGCGCGAACTCCTCGAGCTACACGATCAGCTCGGTCTCGACCTCGGACGCCGGCAGCTACACCGTGACCGTCACGAACGACTGCGGGTCCGCGACCTCCTACGGCGCGGACCTCACGGTGCGGACCCCCCCGTCGATCGACTCACACCCGAGCGATCAGACCCTCTGCGAGGGTCAGGCGATCCAGCTCACCGTCTCCGCGAGCGGCAGCTACTCCCTCCACTATCAGTGGAAGAAGGACGGGACGCCGATCTACGGAGCGACAAGCTCCACCCTGACGATCATCAACGCCACCGCGTCTGACTCCGGCCTCTACACCGTCAAGGTCTCGAACGACTGCGGAAACGAGACCTCCTACGGCGCCACTGTCGAGGTGCGCGTCGCCCCCGAGATCACGACGCACCCGATGGACCAGACCCTCTGCGAGGGTGAGACCCTGACCCTGACCGGTGCGGCGAGCGGCAGCCACCCGCTCCACTATCAGTGGAAGCGGAACGGGAGTCCGATCCCGGGAGCGAACAGCGCGACCTACACCGTCTCCTCCGCCCAGGCGAGCGACTCCGGCTACTACACCCTCCACGTCTCCAACGACTGCGGGGATGCCCAGAGCTACGCGGCCGATGTCGAGGTCCGCATCGCCCCGACCATCACGGATCATCCGTCGAGCAAGACCCTCTGCGAGGGACAGATGCTGACACTGACCGCCTCGGCCAGCGGCAGCGAGCCGCTCCACTACCAGTGGCGGAAGAACGGAGCCGATCTCCCCGGGGAGAACAGCCCGAACCTGATGATCATGGCCGTCGCGACCAGCGACGCCGGCTCCTACACGCTCCACGTCTCGAACGACTGCGGCACCGCCGAGTCGTCCGCGGCCGTCGTCGTCGTGCGCGTCGCTCCGACGATCACCTCGCAGCCGACCGGCCAGACCCTCTGCGAGGGGGAGAGCCTCCTCCTCTCGATCTCGGCCACGGGCAGCGAGCCCCTGCACTACCAGTGGCACCTCGACGGAGCCCCGATCCCGGGAGCGACGAGCTCGACCTACATGGTCTCCTCCGTGACCACGGCCGATGACGGCGTCTACACCGCCTCCGTCACCAACGACTGCGGCAGCGAGACCAGCGCTCCCGCCGATGTCGTGATCCGGGTCGCCCCGACGATCTCCCAGGACCCGGTCGGCGGCCTGCTCTGCGAGGGCGACACCCTCACCCTGAGCGTGACCGCGGAGGGGAGCGCGCCCCTCACCTACCAGTGGGCCCGGGACGGATTGCCGCTCGACGCATCCGCGAACCCGAGCGCGGCGACCGCGCTCCTCATCATCCCGAACACCCTCGCCTCCGACAGCGGGACCTACACCGTCACCGTGACGAACAACTGCGGCTCCGCCACCTCGGCGGGCGCCTCGGTCACGGTGCGCACCGCCCCCGAGATCACCACCCAGCCGATGGACCAGATCCTCTGCGAGGGTGAGACGATCAACCTGATGGTCGTCTCCTCCGGCACGGCGCCCCTCAGCTACCAGTGGTGGAAGGATGGGGCTCCGATCTCCGGCGCGACCTCGGCGATGCTCTCCATCCCGGGCGCCCTCGCCGCGGACTCCGGGAGCTACTTCGTGGTCGTCACGAACGTCTGCGGAACCGACACGAGCGCGGCGGCCGAGGTCACCGTCCGGGTCGCCCCGACGATCACCACCCAGCCTCTCGATCAGACCCTCTGCCTCGACGATGCCCTGGTGCTCACCGCCGCCGCCGCGGGGACCCTCCCGATCTCCTACCAGTGGGCGAAGGACGGCGCGGATCTCCCAGGCGAGACCGCCTCGACCCTGACGATCACCTCGGTGACCGTCGCCGACGCGGGCGTCTACACGGTGACCGCCACGAACGCCTGTGGCTCGGCCACGAGCAACCCGGCGACCGTGGTCGTCCGGGAGCCGCCCACGATCACCTCCGACCCGACGAACCAGTCGATCTGCCTCGGCGAGACCGCGACCTTCTCCGTCACTGCGACCGGCACGCCGCCGCTCGAGTACCAGTGGCGGAAGAACAGCGTGGAGCTCCCCGGCGAGACCGCCTCGACCATCGTGATCACTTCGGTCGCGGTCTCGGATGGCGGCGTCTACGACTGCGTCGTGACGAACATGTGCGGGACCGAGACGAGCCGGGGCGCGAGCCTCAACGTGCTCCTCCCGCCGACGATCACGGCCCAGCCTCAGGGCGCGGATCTCTGCCTGGGTGACGACTACACCCTCGCCGTGACCGCGACCGGCACCGACCCGCTCTCCTACCAGTGGAGGAAGAACGGCGCGGACATCCCGGGGGCGACCGGCTCCCAGCTCGTGCTCCTCGACGTCGACACGACCGACAGCGGCAGCTACACCGTCCTCGTCTCGAACCTCTGCGGGGATGCGGTGAGCATGGCCGCGATCCTGAATGTCCGCACCCCGCGGACGATCACCAGCCAGCCGGTCGGCGGCACGATCTGCCTCGGCGACTCGCTGAGCCTCTCCGTCGCGGTCGACGGCACCGGGCCGATCAGCTACCAGTGGGCCCTCGACGGAGTCCCGATCCCGGGCGCCACGAGCAGCACCTACTCGGTGGCGGCGGTCGACCTCGCCGATGCGGGCAACTACACCGTGATGGCGACCAACGTCTGCGGGACCGTGACGAGCATGCCGGCGACGGTGGTGGTCGCGGAGCCCCCGACGATCACCCTCGACTCCCCCACCGCGGTCACCCTCTGCACGGGCGAGTCGACGACCCTCTCCGCCACCGTCACGGGTTTCGATCCGATCAACCTGACCTGGACCCTCAACGGAGTGCCGATCCCCGGCGCCGGAGCGTCCAGCTTCACGATCACGAACGCGACCCCGGCCGACGCGGGCACCTACCAGCTCCTCGCCGACAACCTCTGCGGCACCGATCAGAGCCCGCCGATCGAGATCACCGTGCGCGTGCCGCCGACGATCACCTCGCAGCCGACCGGTGACGACGAGACCTGCCCCGACGAGGGGATCGACTTCACCTTCACCGTCGGCGCGACCGGCAGCGGCCCGCTCTCCTACCAGTGGTTCTTCAACGGCGCTCCGATCAGCGGCGCCAACTCGAGCAGCTACACGATCTTCAACGTGGTCGAGGATGACTACGGCGCCTACACCGTCGAGGTCTCGAACGACTGCGGCTCGGTGACCAGCCAGACCGCGCTCCTCGAGGACCCCGCCTTCGGCATCTGCGAGACCCCGTTCGAGCGGGGCGACTGCAACGCCGACGGCCACATGGACATGGCGGACGGGATCTACATCATGCGCTTCAGCTTCCAGGGCTTCGCGCCCCCGGGATGCCTCGACGCGTGCGATCACAACGACGACGGGCTCGTCGATGTGGCGGACTCGATCTGGGCGCTGACCTACATCTTCCTCGGCGGGAACGCGCCGCTCGCGCCCTTCGGAGCCTGTGGCTTCGACGAGACGCTCGACGAGGTCGACTGTGAGTTCTTCCCGCCGTGCGAGACCGCCCCCTGATCAACTCTCGAGCATGGATGCGATACGCCCCTCCCACCCTCACGGGCGGGGGGGGCGTTCTGCTTTTCCAGGGGAGAGCCCGGGGTTCCGGTCAGCTCTCGAGAGGGCGGATCCAGATGTTCCGGAAGCGGACCGGATTCCCGTGGTCCTGCAGGCGGATCGGGCCCTCGGTCGAGGGGGCCGCATAGCTCGGAAGGGCGCGATGGCGGGTGTCTCCCTGGATCGGGACATCGTGATGGAGCAGGACCCCGTTGTGGAAGACGGTCACCCGCGCGGGCTCGGTCACCGCCCCCTTGTCATCGAGGCGAGGTGTGTGGAACACGATGTCGTAGGACTGCCACTCCCCGGGCGGACGGGACGCGTTCACCAGGGGGGGCTTCTGTCCGTAGATCGCCCCGCACTGCCCGTCGGGGTAGGTCGGGTTCTTCCAGGAGTCGAGCAGCTGGACCTCGTAGCGCCCCATGAAGAAGACGCCGCTGTTCCCTCGCCCCTGCGAGCTCCCCTTCACCTCCGGCGGCGTGCGGAACTCGAGGTGGAGCTGGACATCGCCGAAGGAGTCGCGGGTGGTGATGTCCCCTGTCCCGTTCACCTCCATCGCCCCCTCGACCAACCTCCACCCGGCCGCATCATCCCGTCCGGTCCACTGGGAGAGGTCGTTCCCATCGAATAGGATCCGCGCGTCGCTCGGAGCCGCCCCCGGGGACGGAAGCTGAGGGTGGTCACCCACCAGCACCATCGTCGGCTGGGGGCGACGACCGTCGTGGACATGCCACTGCGTCCCCGGAAGGACGGGAGTGTCGGTGTAGCCGACCTCGGGGACGACGAGAGGGGCGGTGGTCTTCGCAATCGAGCCCTCGATGGCCGAAGCCTCGACCTGGCCGGCGACCTCGGGCGAAGGAGTCTCGGGGAGACCGCCGCAACCGACGAGCCCGAGAATCAGCAGACACGAGGCGGACCGGGTGAGGGTGATCGACATGGGGGGCGCTCCTTTCGGGGGTCGTCGCATGGTCCCCCACCCTTGCGCCCACTTCAACGGTTCGCCTCCGAGGAGAGACGCAAGGAGCAGGAGATGCCCGACCGGCCGTCACAAGGCAGGGAGCTGATCGAGGCGCGGGGACTCATGGCTCACCCGGAGGGAGGCTACTATCGCGAGGTCCACCACAGCTCCCTGAGCGTGTCCCACCCCAGCCGGGAGGTGACCACCCCCCGGCCCGCCTCCACGATGATCGAGTTCCTGCTCCTCGCGGGTGAGCCGAGCCGATGGCACCGGGTGAGAACCGAGGAGATCTGGATCCACCTCGCCGGTGCCCCGCTCACCCACGAGCGCGTGGATGAGGGGCTCCGGGAGCATCAAGGCACGACGTTGGGCCCCGTCCAGGGGGGCTCGCGATCCCATCTCCTGATCCCGGGTGGATACTGGCAGGCGGCGCACACCTCAGGTGAGTTCACCCTCAGCGCCTGCATCGTCGCGCCCGGGTTCGAGTTCGAGGACTTCACCCTGTTGCGCGACGAGCCCGAGCTGGTGGTGAGATTCCGGGAGCGCTTCCCCGAGCGGTCGGAGCTCCTCTAGTCGCGGCGCAGCCAGACCATCTGTCCGGTCCACCGCTGCTTGAGCTCCTCCAGCGGCAGCAGACCCCGGCCGCTCGCCGGATCCGCGATGGAGACCTCCCGACCGTCGACGCCGAGGACCACGACCCAGTGATCGAGACCGGGTCGCTGGCTCAGTGTGACCGCCACCGGGGCGCCCTGGGAGAGGAGCTGCGGCAGGGTCGCCCGGCTGACCACCGGGGTCCACCGATACCCGACGAGCCGCAGACGCAGACCACGGATGAGCCGAAGCTCGTCGGTGCCCCGCAGAGAGCTCGACCAGCAGAGCCGGGCCATCTCCTCCTCGGTGCTCGGGACGCCGTGGTGATGAAGAAGGGTCACGGCGGCGGCCGGCCCACAGGAGTAATCACTGGTCTGCCGACAGACCCCATCCCGACCGACGACTCCCCCGAGCAGACCGTAGTCCTCGACCGCGGTGGCGAGGAGATGGTCCGCGCCGAATCCCCAGACCCAGAGGGACACCCCGATCAGGAGTCCGTGCGCGACCCGTGAGCGAACTCGCGGCGCCGCCATGGCGAAGAGCGCGATCGAGAACGGGGTCGCCCAGAAGGTCCTCAGGAGCGCGTAGCTCTCGGGGGAGAGCGCCCCGATGGCGATCAGCCGATACTCGATCTGCGGAGCGAAGACGAGGAGCGCCCGCAGCAGGATGGGGATGAGGCAGAGACCGATGACGAGGAGGGTCACGCGGCGGCTCTCCGGTCGAACCCGCCAACCGACATAGAGGGCGAAGGTGAAGCAGAGCACTCCGAGAATGGAGAAGAGCCAGCGATCCGACAATTCCATCCTGCGTGCTCCTCTCCGCCCGGCCCGGAGCGGATTGACCGACCTCGCCCGCTCCGAAGACCCCCTCTCATCCAGTCTACGATGGAGATCCCCGAGAGAGCGTCGGCGCCGAGCTCCCCTCACGCCAGAAGTCCTGCCTCACCTGCAGGTTCTCCCTTTCATCCGGTCTTTCCTGACACTCATGGAGAGGGTGCGCGGCGCGATTGTCGAGACGGTACTCTCGGACGAGAGAGGGTCGACAAGCGTCTGCGGCAGGGGAACACCTTTCATCTGTGCGTGAGCCCTCCACCCGTATCCGAGCTCATACCGAAGGACCAAGTTGGCAACCCAGCGTGCCTTTACGATCATCCTGTTCCTTCTCGTCACGACATCGGCGCTGCCCGGTCAGGTGGGCCATGCGCTCCGCGTGATCGGGGCCAGCGGTCCTTCCGGCGCCACCTGCGAGGGATCGGTGACCATCGATACGCAGACCGAGCTGGTCGGCTGGAACTTCAGTCTCTGCACCACACCGGGGGAGCTCCGGATCCTGAGCACGATGGATGGAAGCGCTCTCTCCATGACTCTCAACGGCTCGGCTCCCTTCTTCGTCAACAGTGACATTGACGAGGCCGGAGCGGGGCTGACCTATGGCCTGATTCTCGACGGACTCGGGACCCTGGCCCCCCTCTCTCCCGGGAGTGATCTGGAGATCCTCCGCCTTCTCGTACGCCTCGATGGACCCCCGGGCTCCACCGCCCCGATGGCGATCTGCGACCTCGGGAACCCTCCGAACCCACCCCTTTTCGTCCCGCCGGGCGGGAGTCAGGAGTTCACGCCGGTGACGCAGGACGGCACCTTCACGATCTCCGCTGCAGCCTCCGCGACCCTCCGCGGGGGAGAGACCACGGCGAGCGGTCTCCAGGCCCTCCTCCCGATCCTGCTCACCCTTGAGGGGAGCGACGGCGTCAAGGGGCTCAGCTTCGGACTCGCACTGGATCCGACGAAACTCATGGCCCAGAGCCTCGAGGTCGGAGCCGCGCTGCAGGCGATCTCCGGAGGCACCGGGCCCCAGTTCTTCCTGCCCAACCTCGAGCCGATCGGCGGCGGGGGAGTCACGCTGGCCGTCATCATGGGAACGAACCCGACGCCCGCCCTCCTCTCTCCCGGCGTCGACCTCGAGATCGCTCAGCTCGCGGTGAACATCGCCCTGGGAGCCGTCGGCGAGGCGGTGCCCGTGAGCTTCTCGAGTCTGCTCGGCGATCCCCCTGTCGCGACGGAGATCGAGGTGAGCGGTCCCCAGGGTGACCTTCTCCTCGAGCCGCAGGTCGCCCCCGGCCTGATCCATGTGCCCCCTCCACGCTTCAGAAGGGGCGATGCCAACGGAGATGGTCTCTTCAATCTCATGGATGCGATCGACCTCCTCGAGTCGATCTTCCTGAGCCCGACACCGCCGAGCTGCGGGGATCGACTCGATGTCAATGACGACGGAGCCCTCGGCATCCTGGACGCGGTCGCGCTCCTCACCTGGCTCTACCTGAACGGACCCCCGCCGGGGAGCCCCCACCTCGACTGCGGGGAGGATCCCACGCCGGACATCCTCGGCTGCAATCCCGCGGGCAGCTCCTGCCCCTGAGAAGACGACGCAATGCCGATCACTGCCTGAGCGGGCGCCGGAGAATCGCGGTGCGCTCGACGAGCCCCTCTCCTCCCCCCGCCCGGTAGGGGACCCCGAACGTGACCGTGAGGGTGAGAACCTCCGCCCCCCGCTCCACCGAGAAGTCGGTGATCCCGACTCCCAGCGTCTCGCCATTGTGGAGGAGTCGATCCCCAGCGCGGGTGATCGACCGCTCGCTCCCGAGCACCGCGGCTCCCGACTCCCACCCGGTCACGACCCGATAGCGGAGCCCCTCCCCGGCGCTCGCCTCGATCGAGTCCGGGTCCGCGAACTCGAGCTCCTGATGGAGTCGGTCCACGGTGCGCAGCACTCGCGCGTCCGCCTCGGCGCCGGCGGTCATCTCCGCCATCACCACCTCGGAGGAGGTGAAGATCTGGAGGAGGACGAATCCGATCGTCGACATGACGGCGACCACGACCATGACCTCGACGAGGGTGAAGCCTCGCTCGTCTGAAACTCCCGGTCTGGTTCTGATGACCATTGAACGCTCCTTCCCGGCCCCCCCCCGGAGACCCTCATGTGATCCGGACTCGACGCCGCGCGAAGTCCTCGTGGCTCGACTCCCCCCTGCACCACGGCGAGGACTCAGGGCCCGGCCTGCGTCCGGGCCCGATGCTCGCGCCAGCGGGCGGCGACTTCGTAGTCGCCGGTCGTCCCCATCTCCCGACCGTCGATGCTCTCGTCGATGAGGAACTTGGGCTCGCTCCCGAGGAGCGCGGCGCTCCGCACGACGGCGGAGCCGTACCACTCGCTCGACCCACCCACGAGGAGCGGTCGGCGTGGCGCCGCGAGGCGGGCGAACACCGACGAGCCTCCCTGCGACGCGATCGCGCCGCTCTCCCCCACGCCGAGGATGCGCGAGTAGCCCGAGGCCCACGGATCGCTCAGCTCCCGCCCGAAGGAGGAGGCTCCCTGGACGACGAGCCCGCTCCCCGCGCCAAGCACCGTCATCACCCCGTGCTCCGTGCCTCCCGCATCGATCCGGACCGTCGAGCCGGAGTCGACGCTCAGGCCCGTCGCACCGCTCACGACGAGAGTGATCGGACCAGTGGATGTGTCGAGGGTCAGCACGGCCCCCGAGGTGACGGAGACATCGCGAAGATGGTAGACACCGGCGCCGAGCCGATGGGTCCCACCGGAGAGCAGCAGGTCACCGTGGTTCATCGGGCCGGGCACCGGGCTCCAGTCGGACCCGAAGGCATCTTCGAGCAGGGCGTTGTCGTTGTTCGCGATCGCCTCCGCTATGAACGCCGGCGCCAGCTCCTCAAAGGGGTCGACCTCCGTCTCCTCGCCTTCCTCCTCGATCGAACCCGTCACATTCGAGGGACCGAAGGTGGAGACCCATCCGGAGGCGTTCACATCCCCCTGCACGAGCGCGGTCCCGGTGAGCTCGACGCTCCCGTTCGCCCAGACCGATCCGCTGTCTCCCGGAGAGGCGATGCCGACCGCGGGGTCGTAGCTCCCGAAGACGCTGGCTCCGTTCATCACGAGGAGGTCCTCCGCCGGGTCCCCGATCCCGGTGAGGACCAGGCCGTGGGGGAGCCGGAAGATCACCGGCTGGAGGACCGCACCAAGCGCGAAGGACACACCATCGGCTTCCGCGCGGATCCCGACCCGCCACGCCTCGGTCTCCTCCACCCGCGTCGCGGAGAGAAGCTCCACCGTCTCCCCCCCCATCGCACACGGAGCGTGAGGCGCGGGTCGAAGGACGAAGTGGTCGGGATCCGTCTCGAGCCGGAGCTGCTGGAGCCCGAGGGCGGAGTTCGCGGCGAGAGCCGCCCGATGGAAGCGATGGGAGTTCACCGCGGAGCGATGCATCGCCAGATGGGTCATCTGGATGACCATGCACATCGAGCCGATCGCCACGATCAGCACGAGCGTCGGAAGGAGAACCGAGCCCCGACGGAGATCGGTGCGGTCGAAGCGATCACGGGACGCGGAGAACACGGGGGACACGAACATGCAGCCTCCTCGAGCGATGGGGATGGAGAACCGGGTGAGAGCGGTCGAGGCGAACCGATCAGGGACGCAGGAGGCAGTTCACGATCGCGTCGGAGACCCCCGGCTCCCGGGGATGGCGGATGGTGATCCGGACCGGCAGCACCCGCGGGGCATCGCACTCCCCCTCCTCGATCGCGCCACTCCCATCGAGGTCGAGGCCGATGGCGCCGGTGCCGAAGTCGGCGGGCACCTCGCTCTCCACCGTCCACACCTCGATCGTCCCGCTCGCCACGGCCTGAGCGGAGACCCCCGTGTGCACCGAGCCGGCGGAGTCGAACCAGAGGCTCTCCCCCTCCCCACCCGGACCATGGAGCGTGAGGAGCTCGGCGAGCTCGAGGGTCTGGAGATGCGTGATCACGCTCTGGGCGTGCACCGACTTCCGGATCTCGCTGAGGCGCTGATCGCCGAGGCGGATGGTCGAGCTGAGGGTTCCCCCCAGCGCGACGAGGCCGACCGAGATCAGGGAGATGGCGATCATCACCTCGATCAGCGTGAAGCCGGCGCGGGGGTCGGAGTGAGGCGCGTGGAGACGGGACGGGAGGCGGGTCCCCCCCACGGGGGGATGGGCAGAGGTTCCGAGCAAGCAGCGTCCTTCCTGCGTGGTGAGCGACGCTCGCACCTCGCATCGATCCGACCGCGCGCGCGGAAGGGACTCGAACGGAGTGGAGCGGGCAGGAAGACGGGACTCCTCAGGTTGAGAGTTCCATCCGATCGGCGATCGTGCCACCGGAATCCCGGGTCCCGAAGTTGCAGGAGGGGAGGCTCCCATCACCCGCCGGCGGAGAAGGGAGCGGGAGGCTGGGAGGCGGAGCGTGTCGCGGTACGCGACGCGCGAGAGGACTACTCCAGCTCGATGCCGAAGAGCTCCAGGACCTCACCGGTCTGTCGCCGGTACTCGGTCATCGCCTTGAGAAGCTGCACGGAGGACTGCACCTCGGCGGTCTGTGCCTCCAGCAGATCGTTCTGGATCTGCAGCACCTGGTAGCTCGTCGAGAGCCCCACGGTCAGGCGACGCTTCTCTCCGTCGAGCTGCTCCGTCCGCAAGCGCGTGGCCGCCTGGGTCGTGAGAACCCGCTGTTGGGCGCTGCGAACGCCGCGCACCGCCTGGGTCACTCCCAGGACGATCCCGTTCACGGTGCGCTCGCGCTGAAGGCGTGCGCTCGAGCGATCGAGGTCCGCCTGCTCCCGGCGACCGATCGCCGCCTGGTTTCCGAAGGGGATTTCGAGGACGAGGCCGAGGGACCAGTCGTAGTAGGTGCCGGAGCCGAGCTCGCCGTACGCGCCGCCGAGGTCTCCCTCAAGACCGCTGTTCGACCAGGTCCCCACGAGATCGAGCCTCGGCTGCACATCATCCTCGGCGCGGCGGAAGACATCCTCCGCGTTCAGGATCGCGAGCGCGCTCTGCTCGATCTCGGGGCGGTTCGCGAGGGCCTGCTCGACCGATTCCTCGACGGAGAGGCTGACCGACTCGAGGTCCGGCTCGGTCACCGGGACGAGATCGATCTCCACCAGCAGCGGACTGCCGAGGCGCCGATAGCGCGGTGCGTTGATGAGATCGAGGAGCGTATCCTGCGCGTTCTCTCGCGCATTCCGCGCATCGATGATGCCGCCGCGCTGCGTCTCGACGTTCGCCTCGGCATCGATCACATCGAGCTCGGTGCCGGTGCCCACCTGCTGCTTGCGGCGGTTGATCTCGAGGAGCTCGGTCGCCTCGACGAGGGCCTGCTCCTTCACCTCGAGATCCTTGCGGGCGAAGAGGAGATCCCAGTAGGCATTGCCCACCGCGACGAGGGTGTCCTCCACCCGGCGACGCAGCTCGAGGCGCGAGATGGCGGTGTTGCGACTCGCGATGCGGAGGTCGGCGAGGACCGAGTCCTCACCGAAGGAGCGCAGCAGGGGCTGGGTCAGCTGGAGCTCGATGTCGGAGTTGTAGCGGGGGTTCAGGCTGAAGATGCTCGAGTCCGGGTTGTCCCCCCGCGAGCCGCGGGTTGTGAGCGAGTAGGTCGCTCCGGTCTCGAGGAGACCGCTCACGCCGAGGTTCCAGTTGTCGGAGTCGAAGCTGTTCACCGCGATCGTCGAAGTCGACGAGCCGAAGTCCAGGAAGCTCACCGACGGCTGACGGAACCGCGAGATCGTGTATCCGGTCCGGAAGAGAGGATCGAACGCGGCATCCGCGATTCGGACATCCCGCAGGCTCCGCTCCTCCGCGACGCGCTCGATCTGCAGGTCGAGGTTGTGAGCGAAGGCGAGACGGATCGCCTCCTCGAGCGTCAGCTCCAGCTGGCGTCGCTCCCCCGCTTCGACCGACGACTCGGGAGCGGCGGTGCTCGAGGCGGTCGCGCTCCCCGATCCCCCGCCGTCCTGACCGGAGAGCGGAAGACTCGTCGACAGGACCAGGAGAGCGAGCGCGGTGAGCGGGCGGCGGCAGGGACGGAGGTTCGATCGCATCGGGGGCTTCCTCACGAGCCACCGGACCCCCGATCCTCCGGAGGGGAGCGATCGCCGAGATCCGGGATTCGCCGATGATCATAGCAGGAGGCCGCCCGGCGAGGGTGGAATCGAGTTCGCGGGCCGACGACCTAGCGCACCTCATCCGCGGAGGTCTGCGGCGTCTCGCCACCGCGTGGCTTCACCGCCGCGGCGAGCCGCGGCGCCTGATGAAAGGCGACGAGCAGCAGGAGGGTGAGGACTCCGAGGAGGATGAAGAGGGAGAAGCCGCTCCAGACCCCGGGCAGGAGGAACCGCTCGATGAACCAGCCGCGAGAGAGGAAGGAGAAGCGCACTCCCAGCCAGGTGAGGCTGGTGGCGAGGGCGAGCAGCCCCCCCCACCCCCAGAGCGCGGCGAGCAGCTCCCGACTGTTGATTCCGGACGCGAGCGAGAAGGTGAAGAGCAGATACAGCGTGAAGAGGGTGAGCGGACTCCCCCACCCGATCGAGCCGATGGCAGAGGGAAGGCCGGTGACCCAGGCCCCCAGCGTCTCGCCGAGAGGGTCTCCCCCCGTGATGATGGTGGGCAGGTCGAGCCCGCTCTCGGCGAGCTTCGGCAATCCGAGGTGCGCGACGAGGATCGCCACGGAGAAGGTCAGGACGAGCCGAATCGCCAGACTGATCGGTGCCCCGATGCGGCGCACCGGGCAGCGCCCGGTCGTGAGGAAGGGAGACCCGGCCTCGAAGGGGCGCACCCCGCCGATCGGGGTGGCGGTGACGAGACAGGCGATGACCCGGATCCCGGCCTCGAGGAGAAGACCAGGGAAGCAGATGAGCTTCCCGAGACGACGCTGGAGAAGATCGAGGCGCAGCGCTCCGATCCCCCACAACAGCATTGTCCCGAGGGCGATCCAGAGGAGTGTGTCCGACATGGCCGGCCTCCACCCGCCGAAGGACGGGCGGGACCTAAATGGTTCTACGACAACAGTTTACGGCGAATCCGCTCGAAGTCCTCGAGGTTGTAGTACTCGAGGCTGATCCGTCCGCGCTTCCCGCCCCGGATCTCCACCTTGGTCCCGAGCGCTCGAGAGAGCTCCTCTTCCTGGGAGACGATCGCTGGGTCCTTCTTTCGCTCGGATCGGCCCGGGCTCCCCCCCGAGGTGACGGGCGAAACCCGCTCCCCTTTCCGCTGTCGGATCTCCTGATCGAGCCGCCGCACCGTCCAGCCTTCGTCAACCGCCTGCTGGAAGACCGAGATCCTCTCCTCCCCCTCCTCCAGGGAGAGGAGGAGCTTCGCATGACCCGCCGAGACGCGGGCCGAAGCGAGGGCGTCCCGGATCGGCTGCTCCAACTCCAAGAAGCGAAGGAAGTTCGCGATGCTGGACCGCTTCTTCCCCAGTCGCTCCGCGAGCTGCTCCTGGGTCCACTCGTTCTTCTTCTGCAGCTGGCGGTAGGCGAGCGCGACCTCGACCGGGTTCAGATCCTCCCGCTGGATGTTCTCGATGAGGGCGAGGGTCAAGAGCCGCTCCGGCTCGATCGACTGCACCACCACCGGGACCTTCTCAAGCCCCGCCGCAAGCGAGGCCCGGAGGCGCCGCTCGCCCGCGACGAGCTCATAGCCACCCGCCTCGTCGATCCGGACCACGAGAGGCTGGAGAATCCCCTCGTTCTTGATCGAAGCGGAGAGCTCACGAAGCGCCTGCTCATCGAAGTGGGTTCGCGGCTGGGCCCGGTTGACCCGGATCTGGCTCGGATCCAGGTGTCGGATCTCGGGACCGCCCGGTGTCGACTCCGCCGGCGCAGGGGTGGACTCTTCCGTCTTCCGAATCAGGGAGTCGAGTCCCCGACCGAGCTTACGCGTGGTCATGTGCGAGGATCTCCTTCGCAAGGTTCAGGTAGGCCCAGGCCCCTCGGGAGCGAGGAGCGTATCCACTTGCAGCCGTCCCATGGCTCGCGGCTTCCGCCAAGGCGATGTCTCGGGGTATGATAGTCTGTAATGCCTTATCGGGAAAGTACTTACGGACCTCCTCCACCACCTCCACGGAGAGTTCAAAACTCTCCGAGAAGAGGGTCAACAGGATCCCTGTGACCTCCAGCGGGATCGCTCGTCCCGCATTCGCGCGCCCGATCGTCTCGAGCATCTGGGTCAGCCCCTCCATGGCGAAGTACTCACATTGCACGGGGATGATGACGCCATCGGCCCAGGCAAGAGCAAGGGAGGTCAGCGGACCCAAGGTGGGCGGGCTGTCGATGACCACGAAGTCCCAATCCCCCGCGAGCAGCTGCGCTCGGAGCTCCGTGACGCGCGAGCTCCGCAGGGTGAAGGACTCGAAGCTCTCCCGGGCTCGGCTGGGAGAAGTGAGGACTTGAAGTCGGTCCACCTCGGGCGCGGGGCGCGCGAGAGAGGACCAATCGGCCGATCCCGTCCACAGTTCTCCGAGGGGGTCCGCAACAGGTGGCTCGACCGAGAGACCCGAGGTTGCATTCCCCTGGGGGTCGAGATCGATCAGGAGGGTCCGTTGGCCGGCGAGAGCCAGATAAGCCCCCAGATGGACAGCGGTGGTGGTCTTCCCCACCCCGCCCTTTTGGCTGGCGATCGCAAGGATGCGCGTCATCGGGGCCTTGATCTCCTCTCGGGCGCACAAAGTAGCGACCCCCCCACCGATCGGCAAGGGTTCGCGGGTGTTCCACGGGGAACATCCGCTCGGGGCGTCCCCCCCTCCGTCCGCGTCACCAACTCTGGATCGCTCGAGCCACGCCGTGAATCGCGGTGTTCCACGAGGAACAATCGAGGAGGGAGAGCGGTTCACCCCAGCTCTTGAGCGCACTTCCCATTCCGGAGCGGACTCCTTAGAATCTCGCGGGCAAAGCCCTCAATCAGCGTGTTTTCGCCCACGGGAGGCTCTCTTGGCGCAAATCGCGGTCATCTCCGACATCCACGGCAACCTCGAGGCCCTGGAGCAGGTCCTCAAGACGATTGATGAAGCGGGGGTCGATCGGATCTTCTGCCTCGGTGATGTCGTCGGCTATGGCCCAGACCCCGGACCCTGCGTCGAGCGCGTCGCCGAGCGCTGCGTGAAGGCCATCGCAGGGAACCATGAGTACGCGGTGCTGGGGCGGATCAACACCGACTACTTCAACCCCCTCGCCCGCCAAGCGACCCACTGGACACGCGATGTTCTCAGTGAGGCGCAGAAGGAACAGATCGGTGCCTACCCACTCACGCATGTGGAGGGCCCCTGCACCTTCGTCCACGGGACCCTCGATGCGCCCGATCTCTTCGACTACATCCAGACCAGCTACGAGGCGCACCTCTCCTTGGAGTGTCTTGAGACGCGGGTCTGCTTCATCGGGCACTCACATGTCCCGATCGTCTTTCTCCAACGCGAGGGAGCCATCGAGTTCACGACGGATCCGATCGTCGACCTCCGACCCTGCGAGAAGTCGATAGTGAATGTCGGGAGTGTGGGACAGCCTCGAGACGGGAACCCGGACGCATGCTTCGTCCTCTACGACCTCGAAACGGAGCAGGCGGAGGTCCGCCGCGTCCCCTATGACCTGGCCGCGACCCAGTCGAAGATCATCGCTGCGGGGCTTCCCGAGTTTCTTGCGGAGCGCCTCGCCACAGGGAGATAGGGGAGGGGACCCCCTCGCATCGGCATCGCAGCGAGCCGGCGGCTCAGTGGGGGGGCGAGGGGAGACGATCAGACTTAGGATCTGAAACAGAGAGCGCTCGCAGTCCGCGCCTGAAGAGGCAGGCGCCCACAAGCGAACCAGCCTAAGCCTATATCAATAAACGACTTAGGGATTGGGCGGGCTCGAGAGAGCGCCCAGAGGACTCAGTCCTTCGAGGTTCCATCTCCCGAACCGGACGCGGAGTCCGAGGAGCCCTCGATCGAGGGCGATCGGTTCGACTCCACATCGATCTCGTCCTCAATCCCCTTCACACCCTTCTTGAACTCAACGACCCCGCGACCCATCGAACGCATCACTTCGGGGAGACGCTTCCCGAAGATGAGCAGGGCAATGACGAGGATGACCACGAGCTCTCCCCCTTGGGGGAAGCCGATGGCGAGGGGGAAGGCGCTGTGGATCGGGACACTGGCAGCCCCGGCGGCCAGGAATAGTGCAGGCATGGAGACCTCCTGAGTGGGCTGAGATTGTAGATCGGCCCTTGGAGAGGTCGCAAGGGTGCCGACCAGATTGCGCGGTGGGGGAGGCGGGGACCTAACGGCCCCGCTCGGGCGTGAAGCCGCAGAGGGCGCGACCGATCTCCTGAGCGGCGAGGGTCACCAGCTTGTGCTCCACCTCGTCCCGGTTCTCCTCGAAGCCGATGACGATGTCCCCGGAAACCGGACTGTCCGGGTACTGGACACGCACACCGGAGGAGTAGCCCCGCTTCCCCGTCACCGTGTCCCAGATCTGATAGCGGGCGCTGAGACTGCCGGTCCACATCCCCAGCCGCCGGGCGCTGGAGAGCTCCATCTCATCGATTTCGCCGACGATCACGAACTGGGCTCCGACCTTCCGACCGTAGGCCAGCCAGTCGACCCGCTCGGAGAGGTCGAGGCGGATCTCCCTCACCACCTCCCGATCGCGGATCGAGTGCAGCCCCTCGCACTCGGCCATGAGCACGAGCTCGATCGCGCGGGTGAGGTTGTTCCCCATCTTCGACTCTCCGTGCCACTCGTTTCCCTTGCTGAAGGGAACGAGGAGCGCGTCGGAGCTGCGCACATCGAACTGTGGGGGAACCCGGTCGTCGATCGCCTCGCACCCGAGAAGGAGAGCGAGGATGCCGAGCAGCAGAGTCGAGCGCAGGTGGGGGAGGGGAGCGGCGATCATGGGCCTCCTTCACTTCGGGATCGGTCCACCGGGGAAGATACCTTGGAGTGTTCCGTGGAGTGTTCCACGATGGACAGGGGTCGAGGCGCAGTTTCGAGGCGGTCGGTCACGGAACGGCATCCGGGGAGGGTGATCTCCACCAGACCGGGTCACTCCGCGGTGTCGCGCCGATCGAGTCGATCGAAGAGCCGCAGAGACTCCTCGATGTCCGCCCCGGACCACTGCGAGCCACCCGGGACGGAGCGCACTCGGAAGCTCCGATTGACGAGCCACTCGAGGGAGAGCTCCCGCTGGGTGAGCGGACGGATCGCCGCCCCCTCCTGAGAGAGGACCTGCACCTTGCTCCGTCCATCTCCCTGGAAGACGAGGGTTCGGGTGCTTCGGCGATAGGTCGCGCGATGGCAGACGAGGTGGAACTGCCCTCCCTGGAAGTCGACACCTCCCCAGGAACGCACCTCGCTGATCGGCATGCCGAGGGGGTCTCCCTCGTCGAGCTCACCTTCCCGCAGGCCGGAGAAGGTCGCGAGCATGTTGTCGGAGTTCATCGTGAAACCGGTGGGGCGATCCGGGTTCTCGGCATCGTCCGGCGCGAGGCGGATCTCCGCCTTCAGCACATCGACGAAGAGCGCCTCGATCGTGTCGATGCTCCCGGGCACGAGCGTGGTGGGGCGAACGATGAGGATCTCGCGGGCGATGACCTCGCTGCCGCTGACGCCTCCCTGGGTCAGGGTCTGGAAGCCCCGCCCGTCCGGTGTGTGGATGTGAATGCGATCGCTGTCGACATCCCACTCCGCCGTGCTCCCGCGAAACTCGATGAGGCTGTCCCTCTGGGTGAGACGGATCTCATCCGTGGCGACCAGCCGCTCCGGAACCAACTGTCGCTCCGCCGGGTCGCGGCGGAACCGAAGCGTCATGCGACCGGCCGAGACCTGCCAGGGAAGATGCGCCGAGTCCGGCTCGAGCTCGGGCGCGACCGAGCCCTGATGAATCGTCCCGCGCGCTCCTCCCTCGAGGAGGAGGAGCTGGTCGGCGCCTCGATAGACGACATGATCCGCCGAGACCTCATCGTCACCGAACGGAGTTCGGGAGATGACGCGCTGGGGGCCTCGCCCGCTTCCGAGCCGGAACTCATCCGCGACCGCATCCCAGATCCACTCGTCTCCGACGAGTCGCATCGATCCATCCTCGACGGTCAGACCATCGGGTTGATCCGCGCGGACATGCGCGGCGATCACCTCGCCGCTCCGCGCGCCCTTGTCGCTCGCGGCGCCGGCACCCCGAATCTCTGCGTCCTCGTCCTCTGCGCCCTCGTTGTTCGCCCCCTCGTCGCCCGGACCGACCGCTGCGACCTCGGGAGGGCGGAAGCGAACCTCCGCGGTGTCTCCTCGAACCACAATGGGGGGGAGGGTCTCCTCTCCATCCTTCGCGGGGCCGAGCCTCTCCCAACGCCCGTTCACCCGACCTCGAGCGAACGCGACCCAGTCGTCGATGGAGTACTCGAGCTCCTGCGCCGCGATGTCGGCACGGCCCTCGAGGATCATCCTCTGCTCGCCTTCGCCGCCCGCGATGATGCGGGACCGGGCGCCATCCCAGTCGACCTCTCGCGCGAGGAATCGCAGGGTCCGCTCACCGCGATGCTCGAGGAGGAGAGGTGCCGCCTCCGTTCCCCAGCCGCGAATGCGGGAGAGCTGATGGTCGGCATCGGAAGAGAGCAGGACCCGCTCCGCCTCGAGACGGGTTCGGACCGCGCCGGGCTCCAGCCCCTCCGGGCTCCACCATTGCGCCCAGCGCTCATCCATCCCGGCCGGGGGCTCGACGAGGTCGACCGCGACCTCTCCCTCGAACTCCAGAACGGTGGAGAGGAGCGACACCCCGATCCTGCGGGCGGAGCCTCGGTTCCTCCCCTCGATGAACTCGGGGAGTCGATCATCCGCGCCAGGGATGATGCTGACCATCCCCGCCTCGGGGTCGTAGCTCATCTCACCCCCGAGGACGACCGCGCCATCCTCACGCTGCTCGCGCAGCGTCACGCGATCCCCGGCCGCGGCGACCGCGCGCAGCGACCGCAGGGACTGCTTCCTCGATTCCGACGAGTAGGTCAGAGTCGCGGTCTGCGCGAGCATCTCCCAGTCGCCGGCGAGCCGCGCATCCCAGCCCTCGGCCGGCGCGTCGCCTTCGCGGGCCGGCGACTGCGCGAGCGTGCGACCGCTGAGGCGCGCCCGCACGCCGTTGATGAGTCGGCAGGTCCCGTCGTCGGGACGAAGCCGGGCCGCCCCGGCCGTGACGACCCCGAGATCGCCGACGATGCGCACCGCGCCATCGAGGCGCGCCTCGCGATCGCCTCGCGACCACTCCAGTCGATCTCCCTCGACCCGGTAGCTCTCCCCGAAGCGGATCTGAACCGGCTCCTCACGCTTCTCCGCGACCAGTCGGGTGATCGCTCGCGTCTCGGTGTCGAGCTCGAGGGAGAGGCGCTCGCACCGGAAGTGATGCGCAGGGAGGTCGACGACCTCCGGGGGATTGAGCGAGGTCTCCTCCGGGACCTGGTAGATGAAGATCGGCCCCTCGATGTTCGCGGTGGAGTTCGCCGGATCGATGCGCATCGCGCCGAGGCTGAAGAGGTGGACCCGACTCCCCGATCCGCCCTCCGATTCACCCGCCGCGGGCGCACCCTCGAAGCCGAGGATGCTGCCGGTGGCGTCGCTCGGGAGCGCCACCACGAGTGGCGGGAGGAGCTCGATCGAGCTCAGGCCGGACTGACCCGCGACCTCGGCCTCGAAGCCGCTCTGGGTCCGCAGGGTCACGGCGGGATAGCGGAGATCGAGGCGCTCCTCTCCGGAGAGCCGGGCGTGGGAGTCATCGTCCCAGACGATCCGACCGTCACGGGTGACGAACTCGGGGTATCCGGTCTCCATCCCCTTGCCGGTCAGCGCGCCGATGAGCTCGACCTCGCTGGTGCTGCGCGCGCGGGGCGCACCATCCTGCAGGCCGGCGAGCGCGTCGTAGCGGACCTCCTCGATGGTCAGGAGGAAGCTGTCGACCGGCTCGATCGCATCCCGATCGGAATAGAGCGGCAGCTCCAGCTTCACATCCTCGAAGAGGAACTCCTGCATCTGGGTCCGCATCGTCACATCCATGCGGACGGCGCTCGCGAGCGCCCCCTCGATGAAGAACAGGGGGCGCCCGAGGTCGTAGTCGGTCTCCTCGGTGCGGAGGAGGTTGCGGATCGGTCCGGTCGCCCCGCCTCCGACGACTCCCTCATCCGCGGGCTCGCCCGGGAGAGGATCCTCACCGGAGTCGACGAGGTCGACCGCGCCCGGCCCGGCCTTCCCGGGGAACATGGCCCCGAACTGTCCCGAGACGAGGAGGAAGAGCACGAGCCCGATCGAGAAGACCGCGAGGAAGAAACCGAAGCGTCTCATCGTCCCTCTTCCGTCACCGTGGTGTTCATCCCTGCTCCTGCGCGGAGAGGATCCAGTCGCAGACCTCGCGGACGGCGCCGGCCCCCCCGGCACGGGTCGTCTCGGCGACCGCTGCGGCCTTCACCTCGGGGATCGCGTTCGCCACCGCGACCGGGAGTCCGACCTCCGCCATCGCGGAGAGGTCGACGAGGTCATCCCCGACGAAGACGGTGCGCGCCGGATCGACCTGGAGGGACGCCATGATCTCGAGGACCTTCGGACCCTTGTGCTCGACCCCGGACCAGGCGTGCTCGATTCCCAGCTCGCGGGCCCGGGCCTCGACCACGGCGCTCCGGCGACCGGAGACCAGGGCGACCGGGATTCCCGCTCTCAGGAGTCGGCGGATCCCCGCCCCATCGGGGACATGAAAGCGCTTCATCTCGTTCCCTTGGCCGTCGAGCCAGATCGAGTTGTCGGTGAGGACCCCATCGACATCGAGGATCAGGAGACGAGGCGGGCTCTCCCGAAACGGACCGGGAGCTCGGGCGGAGGGGATGAGGTCGGAGCCCGAAGTCGGCTTTTCTGGGGACAATCTCGTGTTCCTCCGGCGCGGAGGGGCGCTCCACGGGTCGGGGAGAGGGTCCCCCGCGCGGATCCCGGCGGGGCGGATGGACTCAGTTTCGGCGGGGTCGGTGGGAACGCAAGGGATTCGCGCGCCGCAATGAACTCACCCGAGAGCCGGAAAAGCGCGACCGGGAAACGACATCCGGGATCGAGTCGCCGCCCCCATCCGTGGTATCCTGCGGGCGCCCTCGGGGGAGGAGACGCTCCGGCGTGCCCCCCGGACGAGGGCGAGCGCGAAGAGGGGTTGAGTCCATGCTTTACGGTCGAGACGACGAGCCGAGTCGGCCCGCGGACTCCGCGGAGGGGAAACGCCCGCCCCGCGCGGCAGCTCCGGGAACCGAAAAGCCCGTAAACCCCAAATCTAAAACGCCTTACAATCCAGCCGAGGCCCCCGAGGGATCATCGCCCGACCCGATCCTCGACCGAGGCGGTCTCTCCCTCGGCGGGGGACACGCGGCTGAGGCCCCCCGGCGCAGGGAAGGGGGGAAGCCCACCCCGCCCGCCCCAGCCGATCGCGGAGTGCTCGCCCCCGAGTCAGAAGTCCATTCACTGTCGGGACTTCCGACCACGGAGCGATTCACCGCGCCGACCTCGACCGACTCCGGAGCGACCCCCTCGGAGACTCCGGCGACCGCAGGGGAAGCCCTCCCCTCGCATCAGACGATCGACCCCGTGTTCCGTCCCGACCTGGAGAGCTTCTCCGGGCCTTTCGAGCTGCTCCTCTACCTGATCCACAAGGACGAGGTGGATATCTTCGACATCCCGATCGCCGGGATCCTGAAGCAGTTCCTCCAGCATGTCCGGGATCTCGAGGCGAGCGGCAAGCTCGACCTCCAGGAGAGCGGCGAGTACCTCGTCATGGCCGCCCGCCTGATGGAGATCAAGTCGCGAATGCTCCTGCCGGATGACGCGGAGGAGGAGGAGGACCTGCTCGAGGCGGAGACCGAGGACCCCCGCTGGTCCCTCGTCCAGCAGCTCCTCGAGTTCAGCGTGATCAAGCAGCGGGCCGAGCTCCTCGAGCGGGCCCACCGCAGCCGCTCCCTCGCCTATGAGCGCCTGCCGGGGGATCTCCCTCCTCCGGAGCCGGGCAGCCTCGAGCTGCGGGAGACCTCCACCCTCGACCTGCGGGCTGCGTTCCAGCGGGTGCTCGACCTCCTGCGGGAGCGCGATGCCGTGCGCGTCGTCCCCGGCGAGGAGATCCCGATCGAGGTCGCGATGGCGGGGATTCGCGATCAGCTCCTTGAAGCGGACAACCGTCGGCAGCCCTTCAGCACCCTCTTCCCGCGGGATCTCGGCCTGCGCGGCCTCATCTCCTACTTCATGGCACTCCTCGAGCTCACGCGCCTTCGTCATCTCCAACTGGAGCAGAACGATGACTTCGGGGACATCCTGGTGATTCTCCGCGAGGCCGCATGAGAGTTCTCTTCCTCGGGTCGGGGCCGTTCGGCCTCCCGACCCTCGAGCGACTCGCCGGGGCGAGTCTCGACCTCGTCGTGGGCACGGTCCCCGATGCTCCGAGCGGCCGGAAGCGACGCCTCGAGCCGACGGTGATCAAGCAACGAGCCCTCGAGCTCGGCCTCGAAGTCCATGAGGTCGACTCGCTCAAAGGCGGTCGGGGACCGGAGTTCCTCAGGAGTCTCGAGGCGGAGCTCGTGATCACCTGCGACTTCCGGCTGATCCTCGGCCGGAAGTTCCTGGCCGCCCCAGCGCGGGGCTGCTTCAACCTTCATGGCAGCCTCCTCCCCGCCTGGCGAGGAGCCGCGCCGGTCGCACGGGGGGTGCTCGCGGGGGACCGAACCTTTGGCGTGACCCTCTACCGAATGGTCCATTCCCTCGATGCGGGCCTCTCGTGGCGATGCGGGATCATGTCCCCTCCGAGCCGCCCGGAGACGGGGGCCCTCGAAGACCACCTCTCGCGGGTCGCAGCCGACCTCCTCGAGGAGTGGCTCCCGGTTCTTCGCAGCGGGAGCGTGCCCCTGACCGATCAGGACGCTACGATGGCCACCTACGCCCCAAAGCTGGAGAAGGGGGAGGGTTGGATCGACTGGGGTCGACCCGCCCGCAGCATCGAATGTCAGGTGCGAGGGTTGAAGCCCTGGCCCCGGGCCTTCACCGAGTGGGTGAGTGACGCTGACGGTGGCGCCACCCGCATCTTCATCGATCGGGCCGAGGTGGAGGAGACCTCCGCCGACCCGGCCACCCCCCCGGGAGAGGTCCGCTCCGCGGACGACACCGGGATCCGCGTCGCCTGCGGCGACGGCACCGAGACCCTGCGCGTCCTCGACCTCCAGAGGGCGGGGAAACGCTCCCTCACCGCGCAGGAGTTCCTGCGTGGATTCTCCTTTCGAGACGGTCGCTTCCGAGTGTCGTCTCCCCGAACCGAAGAGGCCTCATGACCCCTCCCGCAGACGGAGCCCCCGAGGAGAAGCGTCGCGATCCGGCGATGCCATCGACCTCCCGCGCTCCCGGAGAGTCGCCCTCCCCGCCCCGGAAGCCGCGACCGAGCGGAGACCGACCCCGCTGGGGGGACCGCCCCCGTCGGGACTCCTTCGATCGCGACCGCGGACCCCGCCGCGATGATCGCCCGCGCGGCGACCAACGCCGTGACCGCGACGACCGGCCTCGCTGGGGGGACCGCCCCCGTCGGGACTCCTTCGATCGCGACCGCGGACCCCGCC
>JAFMMO010000270.1 GCA_017859655.1 Pseudomonadota bacterium
CGCTCGCCGAGACATCGGTGAAGGTCCCATCTCCGTTGTTGCGGTGGAGTCGGCAATGGGTGCCGGGGAAATTCGTCGGCTGCCCGTAGGTGCGGCCGCGGCCGGTCAGGGAGCTCCCGATCGCCAGGTCGATCTCCCGAGACCAGGTCACGTACTGCGCCACGAAGAGGTCGAGATCCCCGTCGAGGTCAGCGTCGAGGAACGCGGCGCTGGAGCTCCACGCCTCCATCTCCCCGGTGACCCCCGCCTGCTGGGCGACCTCGGTGAAGCGATCCCCGTCGTGGCGGTAGAGCCGATCCTCGCCCACGGCGGCGATGAACAGGTCGGGAGCTCCGTCACCGTTGTAGTCGCCGACCGCGACGCCGGTGGCCATGAAGGAGTCGGTCAGGCCCCACTTCTCGGAGACATCCTCGAAGCGCCCGGCGCCGTCGTTTCGGAACAGGCCGAGGGAGGGGAGGCGCTCCACCCCGGTGGTCCACGACCACTCCGTCCCGCGGGCGAGCAGAAGGTCCGCATCGCCGTCCCCCTCGAGGTCGAAGAACGCCACGCCGCTCCCCATCGTCTCGGGCAGGAGCTTCTCTCCCCGGGCCCCGTTCCGATGGGGGAAGTCGACGCCGCTCTCCGCGGTGATGTCGGTGAAGGGGAGAGGGGGCGCCTCGCGGAGGACCACGGAGGGACGAACCTCGGGGAGCTGATCGGGGACCACCTCCGGTCCTCCTTCTCCCGGACCCGCGAGCCAGAAGTAGAGTCCGACCACCGCGCCGACCAGGAGCAGGACGACCAGGGAGCCGCGCAGGGCTCGGGCGATGATCTCGTCGTCCTGGGACTCCGCCCCCGGATCGCTCTCGGGGAGGTCCGCTCTCGGGTCTTCGGTCATGGGAGCCTCTCAGTCCGCGATGGGGGGCGCCCCCTCGCGGTGGAGATCATAGATGACGATCGCTTCCGCGGCATGGTCCGCCGCCGGATTCGCGCCCCGATGCGTGGCGAAGGCCCGATCCCGGGCGAAATCATCGACCTTGTAGCGGGCATGGAGGGCGCGATGGTGCTGCTCCGCCTCGGTGTCCCCGAGGGCCGCGTGGACCTGGGCGAGACCGTAGTGGGCGGGGACGCTCTCGGAGTCGAGGGTGAGCGAGCGCTCGTAGGCGGCCCGCGCCTCCTCGAGGTGTCGGGTCCGGCGGGCCTCGTCCGTCCGGGTGCGCCGGGCGATCGCGAAGTGGACCGCCGCGATCTGGTTCCAGACCCGGTCGTCCCGGGAGAAGTCGAACTTGCGGGCGCGCGCCTCCGGCCACCTCGTCTCGGCGATCTGCTCGAGGGAGGCGAGCGCGTCCTCGTAGAAGCCGTTCTCGAGGAGCACCCGCGCACCGAACCACGCGAGGCTCCAGGGAGGCGCCGGCGGGTCCCACTTCGAGGCGCGCTCGAGCGAGCTCGCGGCGGCATCGATCCGCCCCGCCTGCAGCTCGGCCCGGGCCCGGTTCAGGGGACCGTCCGGGCGTCCGAGGCGGGCCACCTCGTCGAAGGCCCCGATCGCGGAGGGGAGCTCACCCCGCACGGCGCCGGTGCCGCCCTTGCGCAGGAGCCCGATGCCGTAGTCGTTCCACCGTTGCCACTCGACGATCCCCCGCTCCGACCCGGAGGTCGGCTCACCATCCACGGGGAAGGTCACCGAGTCGCGGGCGATCTCCATGATCGGCAGGTCGTTCACCCGGTCATCCCCGTAGACGTACTGGAGGAGACGGGTGTCGAACTTCCGATAGAGGAGGCGGGCGGTCACGGTGACCGTGTCGCCGGACTCCTCGGGGACATTCAGCAGGTAGCGGACGACGTCAGCCGCGCCGGGGGGGATCTGGTTGTTGTAGAGCGGGATGAAGATGTCCTGGGCGTTCCGGCGGTCGATCCGACGCCCTTCGCGATCCAGGACATAGGCGTTCACGAAGTGGGACCAGGGATCGACGGCTCCGTCCTCGCCGCGCCCCCCGCTGCTCCCGATCGCCCGGCCATCGCTGGTGACCGAGACCTCGAGCCAGATCTCGTTCGAGTCGGAGGTGCCCTGGGTGAAGGTGTGCCCGAGGGTCAGGGTCCGCAGGACGAACTCGAGCAGCACCGCCTCCCCCCGTCGCAGGGAGGGGACCACGGGGCGCAGGGGCGCCTCGAGGGGGCTGTCGATCGTCTCCCCGCGCCGCAGCCCGAACAGATCCACCCGCAGGGAGCCCTCGGTCATGGCGCGATGACGGGCGTTCACCTCCTCCTTCTCGGGGAAGTCGAGGAGGTGCGGGATCGCGGTGTTCGCCGAGGGGAAAGAGTGGTCGTGGACCGCGCGGGTCCCGTCTCCGGCAAAGTCCTTCGCCGCGAAGTCGGTCGAGGGGATGAGGTTCATGTGGCAGTTGCCGGAGTTGCAGTCCGGGGTCGCGCTCGGGGGGTAGTAGAAGCTCGTGATCCCGTGCCCCGACACCCCGCTGAGGCGATGCGCGTCGTAGTGGTTCTGGCCCCGCAGCCACTTGTACTTGTTCAGCTCCTCCGGCAGGTGGACCTTGTGGCAGACGCCGCAGAAGTCGGCGGTCTTGTGGAACGGCTTGAGGTAGGTCCGCTTGTGGAGCGCGGGCTTCGCCTTGATCAGCTGCTCGCGGACCCACTGGCCCAGCGCCGAGTCGGACCGGGCGAAGGGGTACCGGGCGGGCTCGTCGATCGTGTAGTCCGCGTTCCCCCGGTGGGAGTTGATGTTGCTGATCGTGTGGCAGACGGTGCAGGTGATCCCCGCCTGCGAGGTCGGATCGTGGACGTCGTCGAAGGCGGGGTCATCGAAGGCGCCGGAGAAGAAGGGCACGGGGTCGTGGCAGCCCGCGCAGAAGCGCGCCGCCTGGAGACTCCCATCCCGCTCCAGCGAGATCTCGCGGGTCTCCCGCACCGAGAAGAGGTAGACCGGGTTGTTGAAGCTCGCGAAGCGGTGGGAGCTGGTGCGCCATCCCTCGTGCGCCTGCTCATGGCACTTGAGGCAGAACTGATCCTGCATCAGCGACTCGGCGGGGATGAAGTCTCCCGTGACGGTGCGGGCGAGGGAGGGGAAGAAGTACTCCTCGCCCGACTCGGGACCGACCCGGTTCCACGCCCGCGGGTCCTGGGAGTGCAGGAGGACCATGGGCAGGACGAGGGCGGCCCCCGCGCCCGCCCACTTCGCTCCGGTACGCCACAGGATGCGCCGACCGGCGAGGCGATGGAGCACGAAGAGCCACGCGGCGACGAAGGGGGCCCCGACATGGGCCCAGTAGATGAGCCGACGGGTGGTGCCGTCCCGGATCTCCAGGATCCCCTCGATCCGGGTGAGGAGGACCCCCGTCAGGAGGAGGAGGAGGCTGATCCCGAAGAGGGCATAGCCGACCTTCACCGCCCTGCGGTTCGGGCGGGTCCTCGCCTTGAGGAGGTGCGAGGTGCCGAAGACGAGCACGGGGACGATGAGGACGAAGCCGAGGACGAGGTGGAAGAGGAACATCCCCAGATAGAAGGTGTTCTCGTAGACCTCGCCCGTGCGGAACTGCAGCCAGGTGATCGTGCTGAGGTAGACGGAGTTGACCGAGAGGAGGGCGAAGAGGGCGAACACCACCGCGAGCCACCGCGACAGTCGGGGACCGACGGTCGGGTGGTGCGGTCGCCGGCGCCCTCGCGGCGTCGGGGGGGCGGGTGTGTCGGTCATTCGGTCCGTCTCCACCGATCGGGGACGGTCCGACACGCGCGCGGCGCGTGGGCGGCCTTCATACCCGACGGACCCTCATCTTCGCGCCTGAAGCGGATCCCGACAAGTGAATGGCGCGGCGGGATTGCGCTCATCCCCCCCCGATTCGGGAATCTTGACCTCGAGCGACCTCGGAGG
>JAFMMO010000064.1 GCA_017859655.1 Pseudomonadota bacterium
CGGGGGAGGAGCAGGAGGTCCTGCTCGGAGAGGTGAACGCCCGCCTCACCTTCGGTTGGCTCGCCCACCTCTGGCGCGACCATCTCGTGCGGAGCGGCGGCGCCGGGGGGGGGTCGACCCTCGCCCTGCGGATCAGCGCCGAGGAGCCCCCTCCCCGGAGCGCGGTCCGCCTCATCGACCCGGGGGAGCACGACCGACTCTCCGCCTGGCTCGAGCTCCACCCCGACCCTCCGGGCGGTCCACCGCCGGGGCCGACCTTGCGCGGCCCCGCCCCGGTCAGGTAGTCTCTCCCCTTCGCGAGCGTCCTTCTCCCACCGACAGGAGCCCCCCGTGAACGATCAGTATGTCGAGAGCTTCTCCAAGGTCCCCCTCTTCGATGGGTTGGAGCCCGCCGAGATCTCGGAGCTGCTCCGGATCACCGAGAATGTCGAGACCAAGGCGGGAGAGCTGGTCGTCCAGCAGGGCACCCCGGGGGATGGATTCTATGTGATCGGAGCGGGGAGCTTCGAGGTCCTGAAGTCCGGCAACAAGGACGAGGTCCTCGCCCGCCTCGAGAACATGAGCAGCTTCGGGGAGATGTCCCTCGTCACCGACGACGAGCGCTCTGCCTCGGTGATGAGCGTCTCCGAGGGCCGCCTCAAGCGCTTCCCCAAGGACCGCTTCCAGGCCCTGATCGACGAGGGCAACGTCCCCGCCTTCAAGGTGGTCCGGAACATGTGCCGCATGCTCGCCCGGCGACTGGCGGCCAGCGACCACCGCTGGGTCGAGAGCTGATCCGGGCCTCCGCCCCGCTCTTCGCCGAAACTCCGCGGTTCCCCCCTCAACCCCTCCCCCCATCGAGCCGATGGATGGAGCAGGGAGAGGCTCCGTCCAGGGTGGGCGTCCCTCCCCCGGAGCGGAGGGTTCGATGGAATCGCACACCTGCGACCGTTGCTTCTGTCGTGAGCACATCCCCACCCACCAGCTGGTGAAGTTCGACGATCGCGTGCAGTTCCTCTGCAGCGAGTGCTGGGAGGAGTTCCGCCGCTGGTTCCACTGGGGAGCCGATCGCCGCGCATCGCAGAAGCAGCTCGAGCTCTTCTAGGACCCGATTCCGAGGAGAGCTCCCATGGCCTACCAACCCCGTTCCTCGTCGCGGCCGACCGCGCGCGCGCTTCTCCGGCTCGCCGCCGCCCTCATCCTCACCGCGGGCGCTCCGCTCGCGGTCGCGGATGGACCCGCGTCGGAGGAGTCCGCCCCGGTCCTCCGCACCCGCTCCCTCGAGATCCCGGTGGAGACCGTCTCCGCCGGGGCCGCCCCGATCGAGGGGCTGACCCTCTGGGTCACCCGCGACGCGGGGATGACCTGGACGCCCGCGCCGGGAGTCCATCCGGGGGGCAGCCCGATCCACTTCGAGGCGACCGACGACGGCGAGTACGGCTTCCGGATCGTCGCCAGGGATGCGGTGGGCCGGGCGCAGCCCGTCCCCCAGCCGGGAGAGCCCGCCGAGATCTCGTGCGTGATCGACACCACGCCCCCACAGCTCGCCGTGCTCTCCCCTCACTCCGGGGACCGGATCTACGCCGGGAGCCGGGTGGTCATCCGCTGGGAAGCCTCCGATCGCGCCCTCGCGGAGGCCCCCGTGTCGATCGAGGCGCGGCGCTCCTCCGAGGATCCCTGGTCCCCGATCGACCCGGACACCCACCACAAGGCCGCCGGTGCGATCCAGTGGTGGCCCCCCTTCGCCGCCGGCGCCTTCCAGCTGAGGGTCACGGCGGAGGACGCGGCGGGGAACCGGCGGAGCTGGACCCCGACCCGCCCGCTCGAGATCGTCCCCTTCGATGGCTTCCCCGAGTTCGAGGTCATGGCCGCGGAGACGACGACGAACTTCCGCGAGTTCCCGATCTTCTACCGCTCGCCCGTCCTCGACCCTTCGGGGGTCGTCGCGGCGGAGATCTGGGTGCGTCGGGGAGGCGGAGCGTGGCAGCGCCGCCTGGACCCCGATCGTCGCTCCCCCTACACCTTCCGGGCCGAGCAGGAAGGAGAGTTCGAGCTCTACCTTCGCTGTGTCGATCGGAGCGGCCGAGGAGACCGCGCGGAGCCGGGTCCGGACACGCCCCCCGACCTGCGCGTGGTCGTCGACACCCTCCCCCCCGTGGTCGCGCTGCAGGTCGAGGATGGATCCCCCCAGCGGGTCCATCGCGGCGGCATGCCGCTGCAGCTCCACTGGACCATCGAGGAGAGTGACCCGCATCCGCGCGGGGCACGCATCGAGGCCTCGATCGACGCCGGCCGACGCTGGCAGGTCATCGAGGAGATCGGCGAGGTCGCGCTCGGCGGGGGGACCATCGAGTGGACTCCGCCGATCATCGAGACCGAGGACCTTCGGTTGAGGATCATCGTGGAGGATCGCGCGGGGAATCGGGCGGTCCGCGCCGCCCCCACGCTCCTGCGGATCGTCGATCCTCTCTCCGACCCCTCCCTGGCCGCGGCGGTGCACCACGAGCGCGCGCTGATCCTCGCCGCCCGCGGGGACGAGCGGAGCCTCCTGCGCGCTCTCGACGAGCTCTCCCTCGTCACGGGGATCGCCCCGGAGAGCGCGTCCGCCTGGCACGATCGGGGCGTCCTCCTGACCCGCCTCTCCCGGCATGGAGAGGCGACCGAGGCCTATGTGCGGGCGCTCGAGCTCCGGGTCGGGGATCCCCGGCTCGCCTTCAGCGTCGTCCAAGGGCACCTCAACGAGGCCCTGACCCGACCGGAAGGAGCCGAAGGGGCCCTCGAGAGAGCGCGGGCCGCCCTCGCGACCATCTCCCGCGCGAGCCTCTACGAGGACCCCGATTTCCGCGCCCTCCTCGCCCGCCACACCGCCCTGAGGGAGGCCCTGGAGCCTCCACCGGTCGATCCGCTGCGAATGCCCTGAACTTTCCCGGCCGGAACCCCTTGCTCTCCGGGGGGTCCAAAGGAAGACTCTGAAGGCTTGTGGGCCCCCCGAAGTACGCCCCGGGGGCGCCCCCATCCTTCGAGGTGCGCATGCTCTTCGGCCGCTCCGCCGGTCCCGATGATCTCTGGCCATCCGGCCCGAGGTCCATCGCCCGGCTCCGACTCGCGATCACTCTCGCCGGCGTCACCGCCATCGGTGGCTGCGCGCCCCGGTCCCTCCAGACCGGGAGTCACCCTTGGACGCCCGACCCGAAACCCCTCCTGACCCAGCAGCCGTCCCCCGCCTTCGACCCCATCGGGGAGCCGGGAGGCCGCCCCGAGACCGGCGAGATCGCGATCCGACCGGTGGTCGGCTCGACCGAGGTGTTCCCCGCCTTCTCCCCCCCCGCCGAGGAGTCGCGGTCCGGGTCCGCCGACCTCGGGGAGCGACTCGCTCTCCGTCGGACCGAGCGACAGCGTCGCAGCGGGGAGGCGAGCACGGGAGCCCTCTCCCCCTCCATCCGGACGAGCTCGGTCGGGCGAGAGACCCCCGCCGATCTCCGCGATCGAAGGGAGCAGCTCCTCGAGGATCTCTCCCGCTACGCGACCCGGTCCGAGTCCGACCTCGGGGATGGAGAGCGGCTCGCGAAGCACCGGATCCAGATGCAGCTGATGGCGCTCCACTTCCTCGCCCCCGACGACCCTCGCCAGCTGGAGCCCCTGATCGACAGCCTCGATGACCCGGTCCGGCCATCCCGAGCCCACTCTCTCCTGCGGGCGAGCTTCTACGAGTCGGTCGGGCTGGAGCGGGAGAGCGCGGCGGTCCTCGCGGAGGTGGGCGGGGAGCGAGGGCTCGAGCGGGCGACTCCGGGCCGAGCCGGCTTCCGAGTCGCTCCCCCGGTGCTCTGCAGCCGCATCGACGGCCTCGCCTCCTTCGAGGAGGACACGCGGGGGACCTACCGCCCCGGATCCCGCCTGCAGCTGTACGCCGAGGTGTTCGGGATGACGAATGGGGCGATCGGGAGTCGGTTCCGCCAGAGCCTCCTCGTCGTCTCCACCCTGATCGATCGGGACGGTCGGGAGCACGACCTGGGGAGCCACCGCGCGAGCGGCGACCCCTCGGAGGAGGAGGTCCTCGACTCCTTCCTCAACGTGAACCTCTCCATCCCCCGGCAGATCGCCCTCGGGGCGGGGACCCTGCAGCTGACGGTGACCGACCTGATCTCCGGGGATGTCTCGAAGCAGCAGCTCGACCTCCAGATCGAGCCCTAGTGGCCCGGGGCACCGGAACCCGCATCACCGGCGGGAGCCTGCGAGGCGAGCTCGTCCGGGTCCTCCCCGGTCGCGCCGTGCGCCCGATGCGGAGCCGCGTGCGCGAGGCCCTCTTCGCGATCCTCGGCCATGAGCTGGAGGGCGCGCGAGTCCTCGATCTCTTCGCCGGCTCCGGAGCGCTCGGGGCCGAGGCGATCTCGAGGGGGGCGACCCGCGTCATCTTCGTGGAGCGGGACCCAAGGGTCCTCCGGGTCCTCGAGGAGAACCGACGGAGCCTGGGGATCCTCCCTCAGACCGAGGTGGCCGCCGTGGACCTGCATCGCACCTCGCCCTCCGTCGCGCCGCGCTGCACCCTCGCGATCTGCGACCCGCCCTTCCCCACCTTCCGGGAGAGCGGCTCCGAGAAGGACCCCTGGCGGGTCCTCGAGCGCGTCGCCCGCGACTGCCTCGAGCCCGGAGCCCGGGTCGTCATGGAGCACCCCCGCCGCACGGAAGCCCCGCTCGACACCGGCATCGCGTGGGAGGAGTCCCGGCGATACGGTGAGACCGAGCTGCGCCTCGGCCGGGTCCTCGAGCGCTGACCGTCCCCCCCCTTGAGACACCCCCCCGCTGAGGGGATCCTCCCACCCGGGCCTCCTCCCACGCGAGGGGCACCGTCTCACGACCCGTCGACGAAGGAGGAGATGCCATGGCCTCGATCCGCCTCAATCCCGGGAGAAGCCTCCGGAAGCTCGCTCTGGCCGGACTCGTGGGGGTCGTCGCCGCTCTCGCCCCGCTCACGGCGAGCCGAGAGGTCCGGGGAGAGCCCCCGGCTGGAGGCGCGCGAGGGCTCGGAGGGGAGCCCCCCTCCCCGCTCGAGGTGTGGAGCTTCAACCTGCGCTACGCGAGCTCCCGCGGGAGCAACACCTGGGAGGAGCGACGCCCCGTGACCCGGGAGCTCCTCGAGGCGCAGGCCCCCGACATCATCGGGACCCAGGAGGGGCTCTACGCCCAGCTGAGGGACCTCGACGCCGATCTCCCCGGGCACGACTGGATCGGGACCGGGCGGGAGGGCGGCAGTCGGGGTGAGTTCATGGCGATCTTCTATCGCCGCGACCGCTTCGAGCCCCTCGCCTTCGATCACCTCTGGCTCTCCGAGACCCCCCGGCAGGTCGGCTCGAAGAGCTGGGGGAATCAGGTCGTCCGCATGGTCACCTGGGTGAAGCTCCGGGATCGACGCAGCGATGCCCGGTTCATCGTGCTGAACACCCACTTCGATCATGAGAGCGAGGCCTCGCGGGTCCGCAGCGCGCGGCTCGTGGCGGACCTCGTCGGGACCTTCGATCGCGCGCTCCCGATCATCATCACGGGAGACTTCAACACGCCGGCCGGCACGAGCGAGTCGTTCCGGATCCTCACCGAGGATGGAGTGCGGGACACCTGGGAGGCGGCGAGCGAGCGCTCCCCGGAGGTGGCGACCTTCCACGGCTACCGCCCCCCGGTGGAGGGGGGACCCCGGATCGACTGGATCCTCACCCGGGGGGTCGCCGTGGTCGAGGAGGCCCGGATCCACACCTTCGCCCGGGATGGCCAGCTCCCCAGCGACCACTACCCGGTCTCGGCGAGGCTTCGACTCCGCGCAAGTCCCTGAGCCGACCGGGGGGCGCGCTCCTCCGGATGAGAGAGGGGAGCGGGACCCGCTCCGGGCCCGCTCCCCTCTCCGAGGTCTCCGAACTGTCCCGGCGCCCCGCTCTAGGCGTAGGAGAGGTCGAGGTCGTGCGCCGTCTCCAGGAAGGCGGTGAGCAGGGCCACCGTCCCCTCCAGATCCCGGGCGCTGACCGTCTCCACGACCGTGTGGACATAGCGGCAGGGGACGCTGAGGGTGATCGCGGGGACCGCGCTCCCCCCCCGCTGGATGCCCCCGGCGTCGGTGCCCCCGGCGGTGAGGATCTCCATCTGGAAGGGGATCTCCCGCTCCCGCGCCAGGTCGCGCATGGCGCGGAGCATCTTCGGATGGCTGATCAGCGAGGAGTCGTGGACCTTGATCCCCACGCCGGAGCCGAGACGGGTGATCGTCTCGTCCGGCTTCGCCCCCGGCACATCGCACGCGAGGGTGACATCGATCGCCACACCCATGTCCGGCTCGATCCGGTGAGCGGCGGTCATCGCCCCGCGCAGGCCGATCTCCTCCTGCGTGGTCGCCACGGCGTAGACCGTGACCTCAGGGTCCTTCAGGCGGCGCATCGTCTCGATGAGGGTGTAGATGCTGACGCGGTTGTCCATCGACTTGCCGACGCAGCGATCCCCATCCTGATAGTAGGGCTGCTCGAGGGTGACCGGATCCCCGATCTCCACCGTCGACCGGGCGGTCTCCCCGTCGAGCCCGATGTCCACGAACAGCTCGGGGACGGTCGGCATCCGCTTGCGGTCCTCGGGGCTCATGATGTGGATCGGCTTCGATCCGATCACCCCCATCCTGTGGCCGCCGTGGCTCGACTCGACGCAGACCCGCTTCGCGATGAGGGTCTTCGGGTCGAAGCCGCCGAGAGGGGAGAGGCGGAGGAAGCCCTTGTCGTCGATGTGCTTCACGACGAAGCCGATCTCATCCATGTGACCGGCCAGCATCACCTTGCGGGGATCGCTCCCCTTCCCCTCCTTGATCGCGATCGTGTTGCCGATTCCGTCGACCTCGATGCGGTCGCAGTACGGCTCGACCTCCCGACGGAAGATCGCGCGGATCGCATCCTCGTGGCCAGGGGCGCCGTGCGCCTCGCACAGCTCCTTCAGCAGCTCCATCGATGCCTCCTTGCTGGTCTCACCGGGGCGCGAAGGGACGCGCGGCGACCTCGCCCCGGCTCAGGAGCTTCCGGCAGGAGCGCCGACGGGTCAACGGGGCAGGTGAGAATCCGGAGGGCCCGGCCTAGCCGGCCGGCCGCCCGTCCGACTCCCCCTTCAGCCGGGAGACATTCAGGCCGCGGAGTCGCTCCGGCCTGAAGGGCGGACCGTCGGAGAGGGAGACTTGCCACCGCTCGGCGACCAGATGGTGCTGGGTCGAGAAGGGGTGCGGACGGGGATGCCGGAGGAGGACGAAGGAGAGGGAGCGCAGCTCCTCCCCCTCCGCTTCGAACTCGATGAGGTCGGCCCGACTCGCGTGGGCCGGTCGGAGCGAGGTCCCCTCGAGATTCCGGGGATCGGAGAGGATCCCCCGCAGGAGGCGCCGCGCGCGTCGATCGAGTCGGCGACGCCGGCGCCATCCGCGGAGCATCTCAGCGGCGGCCCGAGCGTCGCTTCTCGGAGATCCGCTCGAGGAGGTGGCGCTCCTCGCTCGAGAGGGAGTCGAGCCCCCCCTTCTGGACCTTCGTCAGCAGCATGTCGAGCAGCTGGTCGTCCGGATCGCGCGCGGCGTCGCCGTGATCGACATCGCTGCGCCCCCACGTCGACTCATCCGGGCGCAGCACCCGACCCCTCGGCTCCCGCGCACGGCGGGCGCGTCGCCTCGACCCGGCCGCGCCGAGCCGCGGCTCGATGAAGTAGACGAAGACCGCGGCCGCGCACGCCCCTGCGAGGTGGGCCGCGTGGCCGATTCCGCTGGGCCCGCTCCTTCGCGTCTCGATCAACCCATACAGGTCGTAGGCGCACAGCGCCGCAACAAGGAACCAGGCAGGCATGGGGATCAGGCCCCAGAGGAGGATCGTCGCCTTCGGGTAGTAGATCGCGAAGCAGGCGACGACCCCGCAGACCGCGCCCGAGGCGCCGAGCGCAGGGTTGGCCGCCCAGCCGAGGTAGGCGGTCAGCGGTTGACAGGCGGAGGAGAAGACGGCGGCCGCGAGGTAGAACCGGACGAAGCGGCGATCTCCCCACCGGGCCCGGAGCGCCTGGGCGAAGCCGAAGAGAACCAGCATGTTGACGAGCAGGTGGAAGAGGCTCTTGTGGGAGAACGCGGCGGTCAGCAGGGTCCAGACCCGTCCGGCCTCGAGGCTCTCGCGGCTCACGAGGAAGTTCAGCCGCATGAAGCGACCATCCGCAACCTGCCAGAGGATGAACACGAGGACATTGATCCCGATGATCACCCAGACGGGGTCGTAGCCGCGGACGCGGGGAGCGAACCCTCCGCCTCCCATGTAGTCGCGGTCTTCGATCCCCACGGCGAGCCCCTTCCCCGGTCGGTGCGCTGACGCAGAGGTGGCGGATGAGCGCCCCGCCACCTCTCTCCATCAGCTTACCCGAAGACCTCCTCGTAGGCCTCCGGATGGAAGCCGACCAGCATCGTCTTCCCGACCACGATCGTCGGGGCGCGGAGGTTGCCGGAGGGGCCGATGATCCCCTTCACCAGCTCCTCGTCGGCGGGGGCGTCCTTCTTCATGTCGTAGGAGATGAGCTTCTTCCCCTTCGCCACGAGGACCCGGCTCGCGCCGTGCGCGAGGGCAAGGGCCTCTTCCGGACCCTTGCGCACCTTCTTGGCATCAATGAACTCGCCGGACCGATCGGAGATCGGCGGATCGTCACCCAGGAACTCCTGGGCCCTCTTGCAGCTCGTTCAGCCGTTGCGGTGGTAGTACCAGGCGATCTTCTTCAATGATCCCTCTCCTTCACTCCCGGGGGTCACCGGAACGACACTCCGCCACGAGGGCGGCGAGCCTCCGCGCCCCCTCGACGACCCGGGGACCCGGGCGGCCGAGGTACGCCTCGGAGATCGGGGCGACCCGACGATCCCGGACCGCCGGGACGCGCTCCCAACCGGCGCGCCCCCAGACCTTCTCCGGGCGGTAGTTCCTCTCCTCGACCCCGCACCAGGAGATCGCGATGGCGGCCGCTCCGGCCGCCTCCGCCTCCGCGGGCTCGATCGGCAGACTCTTCGCATCCCTCTCCCCGAACGGATTCACCCCCCCCACCCGAGCGAGGAGATCGGTGACCCAGCTCCGAGCCCCGGGGACGATGACCGGCTTCGGCCACCACTCGACGAGGATGGGGATCGGCGCTCCCGGGGGGATCGCGGCTTCGATCACGGCGAGCTCATCCGCCATCGATGCCACCAGAGCCTCGGCTCGGGCCTCCACCTCGAGGAGAGCGCCGATCTCCCGGATGTCCCGCTCGATGTCCTCGAGGCGCTCGGGGGCCGGGGCGATCGAGGTCAGCCCCGCCGCCTCGACCGCCTCGACCACGGCCTCGTGGCCGGGCACGGTGAGGGAGGCGAGCACGAGATCCGGCTCGCAGGCCACGAGGCGATCGATGTCGATCTGGAGATCGGGGCCGAGCCGGGGGAGACCGGCGAGGGTCTCCGCCGGGTGATCGGAGTGGTCGTCCACCGCGACGAGGCGATCGCCGCACCCGAGGGCGCAGACGATCTCCGTGTTGGAGCAGGTGAGGGAGGCGATGCGCATGGGGACAGGGTAGCGGGGAGGGGCGGTCAGGTCGACGGGAGCGGAGCGGGGTTCGCCGGCGGGGCGAAGAAAGGAGGGCCGGACTCGCGCAACCCCGCGCGAGCCCCGGCCCGGCCGCCTCCTCCGGTCCCCCGGCCCGTCAGCGCACCGTGGTCGGGCGCTCGGCCACGACCCGGGGCAGCATCAGCGCCAGGAGGTTCTGGTAGGAGACGAGGAGCGGCCCACCCGCGGGCTGGGCGAGCTGCTCGGTGTCGGCGTTCACCAGGTACACCGCCGCACGGTGGGAGCTGTCGAGCCTCACGGGCAGGACCGCGAGGGATGCGACATCATTCTCGTAGAGGGCCTCGAACTCCCCGACCCTCGGGTCGTCCACGACCCGGGGGGCGAGGATCGCATCCCCGGTGTCCCAGGCGAGCTCGAGGGCCTCGAGGCAGATCCGGTCCCCGGCCTGACGGAGCGGCTCTCCGCGCCGGTTGTACGCGCCGAGGAGGCGCACCTCGTCCCCCCGACGGAGGAGGAGCATCCCGGTCTCCGCACCGCTCCCCTGGATGAGGCAGTTCAGCACCTTCGGGAGCATCGCGCAGACATTCGCGCCCTGACCGAGCTCCTGGAGCAGCGTCGTGATCCGCAGGAGCTCCCGCTCCTGATCGGGCCGGGCGGGAGACGGCGTCTCCGACGGCTTCCTCACGACAATGGTCCGGTCCCCCCGGTCGGAGGCGCGCATCGGCTCCTCCCGGTCCAGTCCCACCTCCCGGACCGCGACCCGGCTCTCGCCGCTCGGAGTCCCGGTGATGTGATGGAGCGCGAGGTAGCTGTCCCGGTACTTGTGCGGCAGCCGATCGACCACCTCCCGCAGGGTGTTCTCGGCGGCGCGGTAGCTGCTGCGCGCCTCCTCCAGATTCCGCCCCTGAACATGGATCTCGGCGAGCTCCAGCTGGACCGCGGCGAGCAGCTCTGTGCTCTTCGTCCCGTCGAGGAGGTCGGCGATCATCTGGAGCCGGTCGAGGAGCTCCTCCGCCGGAGCCCTCCCGGCCTCGCGCTCGACCCGGCAGGCGAGGAGACGCGCCTTCGCCTCCAGGATCGTCACGTTCAGGCCCACCGCGTTCCCGACCGCCTCCTGGATCAGCTGCAGGGCCTGATCGCAGTCCCCCCGCAGGGCGTGGATCTCGGCGACCTCGAGGAGGCACTCCGCGACATTGAGTCGGCTCCCCTGTCGGGCGAACACTCCCAGCGCGCGGAACAGGTCCGCCTCCGCCTTGGAGAGCTTGTCGAGGTGCCGGTTGAGCCTCCCGCGCAGGAGGTAGTTCCGGGTGTTCAGGAAGCGCATCCGGTAGTCGCGGGAGAGCTTGAGGGAGTCGTCGAGGAAGCGCGCCGCCTCGTCGTTCGCGCCGAGGCGGAGATGCACCTCGGCGAGGCGATGAAGCGCCATGGCGCGGCCGAAGGCATCCCCGATCTCCTCCGCCGCCGAGCACGCCTGCTCGAAGTGACGGAGGGCCTCCATGTACTCCCCGGAGGCCATGTAGGCCTCACCGAGGTTGTTGAGGGAGATGATGATCTCCGGGGCGTTCTCCATCCGCTCGCGGATCTCGAGGGCGCGGGTGTGGAACTCGACCGCCTCCTCGAAGTGACCGCGGAAGAAGCTCGCGCTCCCGATGGTCGAGAAGATCATCGCGTGCTCGGACTGCTGATCGAGCTCCTCGGCGAGGCGGAGCGCCTCGGAGGAGATGCTCATCGCCTTCTCGTACTGACCGAGGCAGACATGGACCCAAGCGAGGGAGGAGTGGACCCGGACGCTCTCGCTCCGGTCCTCCACGCTCTCGGCGTCCTGCAGGAGCTCCGCCGCCTCCTTGTAGCCCCGCAGCGCCCGGGCGTAGTCGCCCTGGATCTCGTCGAGCTTCCCCTTCTTCCGCAGGAGGCGCGCGCGATCGCGGTGACCGAGGTCCCCCTCCTCGAGGTCGAGGAGCAGCTCGTAGCTCGCCTGCGCCACCTCGTAGTCCCCCGCGATCGTCGCGCCATCCGCGATCTTCTCGTGGGTCTCGCACCAGGTGGCGAGATGCTCCGGGTCCCCCTCGATCTGGCGGAGGGCGTGACGGTAGTGATCGATCGCCCTCTTGTGCGCGAAGATCTTCCGGAGGGCATCCCCCGCCCGGATCGTGTACTCCAGCGCCTTGCCCGCCCGGTCCGAGCTCTGGTAGTGGCTCGCGAGGTCCTCGAGGATCACCTCCTCGTGCCCCTCGTACTCGGCGCGGAGGGCATCCGCGAGATGCCCGTGCAGCTCCCGCCGGCGATCCTCGGGGATGTCCTCGTAGACGATCTCGCGCAGCTTCGGCTGGGCGATGGTGTAGAGGGGCTTCCCCCCGTCGATGACCTTGATCGTCATCCCGCGATTCTCGAGCTCGGTCAGCGCCCGCCGGGGTCCGATCGAGGCCGGTCCGGGCATGCGTCCGATGAGCTTGATCGACATCGGCTTGTCGTAGACCGCCATCCACTGAAGGATCCCGCGTCGCTCCGGATCGAGGACCTTCACGCGTCGGAGCAGGATCGCCTCGATGCCCTGGGGCATCTCGACCCGCTGGAGATCGGTGCCGGGGCGGATCTTCCAGCTGTCCCCATCCCGCGCGATGATCCCCTCCTCCTGGAGGACCTTGAGGATCTCGACGATGAAGAGCGGGTTTCCGCTGGTGCGCTCCTCGAGGCGGTCGAGGAACCCCCGGGGGATCTCCTCCACCGCGAGCATGTGGTGCATCAGCTCCGCGATCTGCGCTCGGTTGAAGCGGCGCAGCGCGACCTCGCGGACGCGGCTCTCCTCGCGCATCTCCTTGAGGAGGGTCCGGAGCGACTCGGGGAGGCTCTCGTCGGAGCGGAGCGTCCCGAGGAGCAGCAGCGGGAGCGGGGTCGTTCGCGCCGCATCCGCGGTCTCGATCGCCTGCGTCAGACGGGCGAGGAGCTCGGTCGAGGCATCGTCCATCCAGTGCAGGTTGTTCAGGTTCACCACGCAGGGGCGGACCGCGGCGGCCTCGACGATGAAGCTCGCCAGGGAGTCGATGAAGAAGAGCCGCTCCTTGTCCGGGCGATAGCCCGCACCGCTGCCGGAGGCTGCATCCCCGGAGCGGAGCTTCGGGCAGAGGCGGGTCACCGCCGGCGCGTGCTTCAGGAAGGCCTCCGAGTCGAGCCCGATCGACAGGGCGAGCTGCTCGATGAGCTCCCGGAACGGCTGGTACGGATCGCTCGCGGTCTCGTAGGAGTTGCCGACATGGACCGGCACCTCCCGCATCTTCAGGAAGTGGGAGAACTCCTCGAAGAGCCGTGACTTGCCGATCCCGATCTCACCGGAGATGAGGATCATCGGCGCCCGGCGACGGGAGCCCTCGCGCAGGAGCTTCGTGACGACGGAGGTCCCTCCCCGGCTCCCGTCGGCGGCGACGCGCGGACGGGGCTCCTGGAAGATCGCCTCCGCCTCGTCCCGGAGACGGTTCAGCTCGGTGCGTCGTCCGACGAGTCGGGAGCAGTAGAGGTAGGAGACCTGGGTTTCGGCGGTCTCGATCTGGAAGTGTCGCCCCGCGCCGGCGTTCAGCGCCTGGATGATCTCGCGCGCCGAGTTGAAGCGTCGCTCCGGGCGGTCCTCGAGGAGCCGCACGAGGATGTCGGCGACGTAGGCCGGCTGACCCGAGAGCGCCTCCCGGATCTCCTCGCGCCAGTTCACCCGCTCCCGGGCGACCGCCGCCCCCTCATCTCCGATGAACGGGACCTTGCCCGTCATGATCTGGAAGAGCGTCACCCCCAGGGAGTAGAGGTCCGCCCGCTTGTCGGGGTTCCTCCCCTGGATGATCTCGGGAGCGACGTAGTTCAGCGTCCCCTTGATCGCGAAGTCGAAGGTCCCCGAGAGCTGCTCCGCCAGGCCGAAGTCGATGAGCTTCACCCGGGGGGGACCCGAGCCCGGATCCGAGGGCGGGGGCGCGTCCGGGCTCCACATCACCTTGGAGGACTCCTCCGTGCCGATCGAGCGGTCGAAGGTGACGAGGATGTTCTCCGGCTTGATGTCGAAGTGGACGTAGCCCTGGGTGTGGATGTACTCGAGGGCGCGGCAGACCTGCACGATGACATCGTGCAGCGGCTCCTCTCCGAGGTCTCTCGTGGCGGAGAAGAGGTCGTGCCCGCGAATGTACTCGCTGACGATGTAGTAGTCGTCGGAGTCGGCGATGCGCCCGAAGTCGTGGACGCGGGCGAGGTTCGGGTGGCGCAGGCGGGTGAGGGCCTCGTACTCCCCCTTCGACCACACCTCCGTGTCGTCGAGGGTCTCCGATTTGAGGATCTTCAGCGCGACCTTGCGGTGGGTCCTGACGATGTCCTCGACGAGGTATACCGTGCCCATCGCTCCCGCCCCGAGCTTCTCGAGGACGCGATAGCGGTTGCTGATGAACTCGCCGGCGGCGAAGGATCCGGTCCCCATGGCACCCCTGCGTCGGAACGATCCCCCCTGCTCGCCATCCGGGCGGATGACACGCCTCTCCCCGAAGTCTACAACGCCGCCCGGAGGGCGGCGAATCGGGGGAAGGCGGGGGGTCCTCAGTCGCGGGGGGCGGCCTCGATGCGCGCCTCCAGCCAGGGCTCCACGACCTCGCCGACGACCTGGATCGGCCCGATCCAGCCGCCGGGGGGGAGAGAGAGCGCGATCCAGCGGGGGAAGGGGCTCTCCTCCACCGGGAAGGGGTCCGCGCCGCGGAGGCTCCAGCGGCCGACCCCCGCGTGCAGCTCGAGGAGGAGTCCTCTCCCCGCCGGGTCACGGGGGAGCGATCCGTCGATCCCTCCTCCTCGGCGAAGCTCGTTGAGGCTCTCCTCGGGATCCCCGACCTGCACCCGGACATCACCTGCCGCCCCGCTCCCCGTGACGAGGAGGGCCGTGCGACCGTGACCGATCGCGAGGACCCACTCCCCCTCCGGCGGCGCGAAGGGCGCGGACCATCGGAACCCGGGACGGAAGGGAATGGCGAGCTCCAGCGGATGCCAGTCTCCTCGATCCGCGGCGAGGAGCCCCTCCCCCTCGGCGGTGAAGCGGCCGATCCGTCGCCACTCCTCGTCGAACCGTGGATGGGACGGCAGCCAGCGGAAGGTCACGGGGCCGCTCCAGCCCCCCTCCACCTCGGCGATGAACGCGTCGGAGTGCAGGAAGGCGGCGCGACGCAGCCGGGAGCGATCCTCCGCCGCGGTCCGAAGAACGGCCCGCGCGGCAGCGGTCGCGATCCACTCCGGAGCGGAGAGGAGTCCCCAGGCTCGCTCCGCGCCATCCCGGTCGAGGGCCTCCAGCGCGGCCCGGAGCTCCCGCGCGTGTCGAGCGGCCTCGATCTCCCTCGTGGCCGCGGGTTGGGTCGCTCCGCGGGGGAGAAGCTGCTCGAGGAGGCGGGCGTCGGCATCCGCCAGCGCATCGATGGCGAGGAGCCGCTCGAGGAGCGAGCGCGAATCCTCCGGGGTCAGGGGGAGCGTCGCGGCCCACGCAAGCGCGAGCTCCCGGAGCAGGTCCTCCGGGCTCGGAGCTCGCAGCTCAGCCGGGGGAAGGACGCCGCTCTCGATCGCCGCGGCGAGCACCATCCGCCGGTCGAGCCGCTCTGCCGCGGCGGAGCGCCGCTCCTCCTCCAGCGCGCGCAGCATCTCTCCGACGGCTGGCGCGGCGAGGAGCTGCTCGCACAGCCAGCGGCGATCCGCGGGCTCGAGCTGGGCTCCCTCGGCCAGAATCCGGACCGCCCGCCGGGCATCGGGAGCGCTCTCGATGCGGAGGAGAGCCACCGCGCGCCGCTCCCGGCGTGCCTGCATCACCGCGGCGACGAGCTCCTCGCGAGCGAGGCGGAAGCTCCCCGCCGCGAGTCGCGCTGGGAGCCGGTCGAGGAGGAGGAGGGCCGACTCGAGCCTCCCCTCGCGCAGCGCCGCGCGAGCGGCTGTGTCGATCTCCCGCCAGATGGGCGCGGCCTCCGCCTCGAGGAGCCGCGCGACCTCGGATCGCCACTCCACGATCGACGGATCCGCGGCATCCCGCTCATCCAGCCAGCGATGGAGAGCCGGATAGTCCCGCGGCTCAGTCGAGAGGAGCTCCTGCCATCGGGCCTCGAGCGCCTCTTCCGGACCGGTCGACTCTTCGATCGGATCGGGTGGCGTCGTCTCCCCCGTGGGGGAGGTGAGGGGTGGGGTCTCCCCGGGACCGGCGAGGATGCCGATGAGGACTCCCAGGAGGATGACCGCAGCGACGACGGCCCAACGCCGGGAGGACCCCGCCCCGTCCTCCGTTGACGGAGGGGAGAGCGCCCCCCCTCCCTCGGACTCGGTCGCGCGCTCGAGGCGCCGAAGCTCCTGGACGACCGCGCGCCCCCCGGGCGGGCGGGCCTGCGGATCGTTCTCGAG
>JAFMMO010000271.1 GCA_017859655.1 Pseudomonadota bacterium
AGAAGGTGGCGCGCTTCGCCCTCCCCGTCTCGATCCCCGCCACCGCCGCACCCGGGGAGTACGCCGTCCGCGGCTCCTTCACGGTGCAGGCGTGCGATGCGAACGCGTGCCTGATGCCGGACACCCTCTCCTTCACCTTCCCCATCACCGTCATCGCCGGGACCGGGGAGGTCCCGGTCGAGGAGAAGGAGGGGCTCGTCCAGGAGAAGCAGGTGGAGCCGGATCATCCGGTGCGCTGGCGCGGCGCGGGCGTCGCCCTCGAGGAGGCGGGGGGACGCTTCGAGCTCCTCCTGACCGCCCTCATCGATCGGGGTTGGCACATCTACGGCGCGGACCAGAATCCCGAGCTGGGAACTCCGACGCGCGTCACCGTCCTCAGCCCGGGACCGTTCCTCGCGGCGGGTGCCGTGATCTCACCGGAGCCGCGACCCAAGGCGGTCGAGGGAGACATCTACCTCGAGCACGAGGGGGAGGTCCCCTTCCGAGTCCCGCTCGAGGCCCCCGAGGAGCTTGCGAATGGCCGCTACGAGGTGCGCGTCGCGGTCGAGTACATGCCCTGCGACGCGAACTTCTGCCTCGACACCTCCCGGCTCATCTTCGACCTGCCGGTCCTCGTCGGCGGGGGCGCGGGGGGGACGACCTCGACGATGGTCGACCCGGTCGCGGCGCCGACGGGTCCCGTAACCCTCACCGCCCGGCTCGACCGGAGCCAGGTCCGCGAGGGTGAGCTGGTCACCCTCCACTTCGAGGGGAGCGTCAGCGAGCCGGGCCGTCGGATCCCCGCGATCGAGCGCGATCTCGTCAGCGAGCAGGGGATCTGGGGGATCATCCTCCTCAGCATCTCCGGCGCGCTCATCGCGCTCCTGACTCCCTGCGTCTATCCGATGATCCCGATCACCATCAGCGTCTTCACCAAGCAGGCCCACCAGCGGCGCTCCGCGGTGGTCGGCCTCGCCGTCCTCTTCTGTGTCGGGGTCATGGGGAGCTTCACCACCCTGGGGCTGGCCCTCAGCGCGATCCTGGGGGAGAACGGCGCCAACTTCATGGCGACGAACCCGGTCGTCAACTTCCTCATCGGCGCGCTCTTCATCTACTTCGCGTTCAGCCTGTTCGGCTACTACGACGTGCAGCTCCCGGCGTTCCTCCGCAATCGGGTCGCGGGGAGCGGGAGCGGCGGCGGGGTGGCGAGCGTCCTCGTGATGGGCTTCGTCTTCAGCGTCACGACCTTCACCTGCGTGGGACCGATCGCGGCCGCGCTCCTCGCCCTCGCCGCCGGGCAGGGCCCGGGCTATGCGGCCATCGGGATGCTCGCCTTCTCCGGAGCCTTCTCCCTCCCCTTCTTCTTCCTCGCGCTCTTCCCCAAGGCCCTCTCCGGGCTCCCGAGGTCGGGGGGCTGGCTCGGGACGGTGAAGGGGATCCTCGGGTTCATCGAGCTCCTCGCGGCTTGGAAGTTCTTCAGCGCGACGATCGGCCGGCTCGGCTGGGACGCGGTGATCTCGCGGGAGGTGATCTTCGCGATCTGGGGTCTCACCCTCATCGCGATGGCGCTCTACATCCTGGGTCGGATCCGCTTCCCCCACGATTCTCCGCTGCAGAAGATCGGCACGGGGCGGGCCCTCCTCGTGATCCTCTCGATCACGGGAGCCGGCTTCTGCTTCTGGGCGGTGGCCGGGGGACGACTGAACGAGAACCTCGAGTCCCTGCTCCTCGTCCGCTCCTTCCATGGGAAGGGGGATCATCTCGAGTACCGGATCCTCTCCAAGGACACGGAGCTCTCCTGGGAGGGTGAGCTCGCCCGCCTCGAGGAGGAGATCGCGGCGGGGGGCGAGCGAAGACCGATCTTCATCAACTTCACGGGGCATGTCTGACAGAACTGCCGGAAGATGGAGGGGGAGAACGGCATCCTCCATCAGCCGGATGTCGAAGAGGCTCTTCGACGCATGGAGCGGTTCGAGATCTACACCGACGACCCGGACGAGAAGCACCTCGCGGCCCTGCAGCGGGAGATCACGGGCTACAACGCGAACCCGACCTACATCGTCCTCGACTCGACGAGCCGGCTCGAGGTCGCGCGGATCGCCTACACCAACTCCAAGGGGGAGTTCCTCGACTTCCTCGAGCGTGGTCTCACGGATGTCCCCGCGTTCCGGAGTCAGGTCCGGTTCACGGGCACCACGATCATCGAGGGCGGGGAGGATGTGGTGGTCCTCGTGCCCGAAGGCACCCTGCAGGCGGACGCCGGCGCGGATGCGGTCTACCAGGAGCAGGAGATCCGGGTCTACGACGGGCGATTCTCGGGCTCGCAGACCTTCCGGGTCGGTCGCGACCTGGAGGGGGAGTACCCGCTGAACCTCCACCTCGTCACGGGGCTCTACGACGGCGACGAGCGGCTTCGCAGCCTCAGCGTGACGGCGAAGGTCTACATCGAGGTCATCGACTGAGAAGTCCGACCCTCATTCCGTGGGAAACGGAGCAGGGGGAGCGCCGTCGAGACGGCGCTCCCCCTGCCACTTTCCCGGTCGCCTTCCGAAGGACGCGGCGTTCAGGCCTTGCAGGTGCAGTCGTCCGTCCCCGCGCACTCGCAGCCGGCGCCGTCGGGGCATGCGCAGGTGGTCCCTCCCATCGAGAGGAGACCACAGCCCGAGAGGGCCAGGGTGGAGAGGCAGAGGGCGAGCGCGAGAGCGAGCTTGCGAACCATGACGAGCCTCCGTTCCTGGGTCGATTCCGACCCGGTGGGTTGACGCGGTCAGCATCGGAGGGGCGGGAGCCCGGCGTCGGGTCCACCCGCGGGGAATGGTGAGGATGCGCGCTCGGAAAGGCAATCCCCTCGCCGTCAGGAATCCTCCCCGCAGCGGTCGAGCACGAGCCGGTGGAAGTGGTGGACCCCCTGCTCCTCCTGCGCCGAATAGCGTCCCCGCGGGTACAGGGGGCTGCCCAGGCCCCGCTGGGTGGCGATGACCGCGGCCTCGTCCTCCATCTCGACTTGATGGAGGTCTCCTCCGGCGCCCTCCTCGAGCAGGGTCGGATCCCCGACGAGGGAGCGGAACTCCACCCGCGTCGAGGTCGGTCCGAGGGGGACGATCACATTGAGGGAGATCCCCCACGGATACACGTTCACGAGGGTCGTGGGGAAGAGCCAGAAGTACCACGCCGCGATCTCCCGCCCGGCCTCCGGGTGCCCCGACGGAGGCGTGATCGAGGCGGGATCCCCCGCCCGGGCGCCGGCGATCTGCACCGACCCGGTCGGGAGCAGCGTGGTCGTGTACTCCGCGAGGGGGATCGCGGCGTTCAGGCCGGGGTGGATGAAGGGGATGTGGAACGCCTCCAGGTAGTTGTCGAGGTAGAGCATCCAGTTCGCCTCGAAGGCGTAGTCGTGGTGACGCGTCGGCGCGGGGACGAGGTCTCCGAGGTTGATGCCCCGCAGGCGGGAGGCGACCGGTTCGTACCACTCCTCGAAGGGGAGCTCGGGGTCGAGGGAGCCGAAGATCATGCCATCGCTCTCCCGCACCTCGAGGGACGGGAGGTCGTCATTCGGACGCGGGAACCCCTCGACTCCGCGAAACCCGGGGGCCCCGGCGAGAGACCCATCCCAGCTCCAGCGGCGGCCGTGATAGCGGCAGCGGAGCCCCTCGACCGTTCCCTCCTCCTCCACGATGAGCATTCCCCGGTGGGTGCAGACGTTCGACAGCAGGCGCAAGGTGCGATCCGGGCCCCGGACGAGCGCGAGCTCTGCATCGAGCACGCCGGGGAGGAGGCGGACGGGACGGACCGCGCCCGGTGACTCGAGTCCGGAGGAGAGCCCGAGGCAGTGCCAGGCCCGCCC
>JAFMMO010000065.1 GCA_017859655.1 Pseudomonadota bacterium
GCCGGGACCGTCTCCCACCTCCATCTCAAGAGCCGCGAGGTGGTCGACCCGGCCTGGAACCACTCCACCGCGTGGATGGTCCGCAAGACCCAGGCGACGGTCGTCCCCGTCTACTTCCACGGCCAGAACAGCTCCTTCTTTCAGGCGGCGGGGCTGATCCACCCCCTGCTGCGGACCGCTCTGCTCCCGCGGGAGATGCTGAGGAAGCGTCGGCTCTGCGCGCCGGTCCACATCGGGACTCCTCTCAAGTGGGAGAAACTGCAGGCGTTCGACGACGATCAGGACCTGATCGAGTACCTGCGCCTGCGCACCTACCTGCTGAAGAGCAAGGCCCAGAAGGTCGGCCGTCGCGCGCAACGCAAGGCGCGCCGGGTGCAGCGCAAGGCGGAGCGGGGCAAGAGCGCGCAGAAGCCGATCGTGGACGCGGTCGAGCCGTCGATCCTCCAGGCCGAGATCGCCGCGCTGCCCCCGGAGAATCTCCTCGGGAAGCAGGGGGAGCACGCGGTCTACTTCGCGGAGGGGGAGCAGGCGCCCGGCGTGCTTCGGGAGATCGGCCGCCTGCGGGAGGTCAGCTTCCGGGATGTCCACGAGGGGACCGGCGAGGAGATCGACCTCGACCGGTTCGACCGGCACTACACCCACCTCTTCACCTGGAACCACGAGACCCGCGAGATCATCGGCTCCTATCGCATGGGGAAGACGGACGAGATCATCGAGCGCCATGGCATCGAGGGGCTCTACACCCGGACCCTCTTCACCTACGGGCACGATCTGATCCACCGTCTGGGGCGATCGATCGAGCTCGGGCGCAGCTTCGTCCGACCCGAGTACCAGAAGAACTTCGGGCCGCTGATGCTCCTGTGGCGGGGGATCGGGAAGTACGTCCATCAGAACCCGGAGTACCGCACCCTCTTCGGGACGGTGAGCATCAACGCCGAGTACCAGAACATCTCCCAGCAGCTCATCGCGCAGTTCCTCGAGGATCAGGCGTTCGACTCCGAGCTCGCCCGGCTGATCCAGCCGCGGAGCCCGTTCAAGCGACGCAACATCCCCGGACACGGGAAGAAGAGACAGCTCCCGGAGGGGGTCCGTGACATCCGCGATGTCTCGGATCTCATCGCCGAGATCGAGGCCTCCCAGAAGGCGGTGCCGGTTCTGCTGCGGCAGTACCTGAACCTCGGAGGGAAGGTCATCGGCTTCAACATCGATGCGAGCTTCGGCCATGTCCTCGACGGGCTCATCGTGATCGATCTCCTGAAGACCGATCCGAAGCTGCTGGGCTACTTCATGGGTGATGCCGAGGTGCGCGCGTTCCTCGAGGGGCACGGAGTCGCTGCGGATCCGGCCCTCGACGGCGAATCTCGAAGCGAGCAGGTGGAGTCTTGAGTCCGAGCCCGGCCCTGCCGGCACGGAGTCGAGGGGGTCTCCCTGCTCTCCGGCTCCTGCTCCCCGCGCTGCTGCTCCTGCCCTCCTGCGAGACCGCCCCCCCTCCGATCCCCCTCGAGCGCTTCTCCGGAGCGGAGACTCTCGCCGTCCGGTTCATCGACCGGACGACCGGAGAGACCATCGAGGTGGTGGGACCCCGCGCGACGATCGAGATCCCCCGCTACGGGGCGCGGGGCAGCACCCAGCGCGACCGTTGGACCGGGCTCCTCGATCCGGAGCGAATGCTCCTCCTGGCGAAGTGGGCGGAGGGGGCCGGGATCGACACCCTCACCGGTCCGCAGGGGGAGAGCGCCCCGCGGCGGTTCCGCTCCCCCCCGCGCTACCAGCTCTCCATCGAGCGGAAGGACGGGCGGGTGTCGATCGGCTGGAGCGAGGAGACCCGCTGGAGCGATCTCCGAATGAAGAACCGGGTCGATGGACTCGTCGGCTCGCTGCGTCAGTGGGCACGCCCCCTCATCCCCTCCCTCGGCTGAGGATCCAAGAGAGAGCGCGGCCCGCGCTTATCCACACCTTCTCGTCACACCGGGGGCTCTTCTCCACCGAAAAGCGGGCGAAGCCGACCGCTTTTCCACAGCTTGTCGGCGGCGAGAGGGGGGGGAGACGCGCCTAGGAGAGGCGGGCCTTCACCGTCCCGCTGAGGGCACCGAAGTCGCAGCGGCCGGCGACCTGGGGCTTGAGGATCCCCATCACCTTGCCCATCTCCTTCATCGAGGTCGCACCGACCTCCGCGATGGCGGCGTCGACCATGGCGGCGAGTTCGGCGTCGGACAGCGGCTCCGGCATGTAGGCGGAGATCACCTCGATCTCGTGCTGCTCCTTGTCGACGAGGTCCTGACGCTGAGCCTCGGCGAACTGGGCGATCGACTCCTTGCGCTGCTTGATCATCTTCTCGAGCAGGGCGAGGACTCCGGCCTCGGAGAGCTCCTCACGGGTGTCCACCTCGATCTGCTTGATCGCCGCCGTTATCTGGCGGAGGACACCGAGGCGCTCCTTCTCCTTCGCCTTCATGGCGCTCTTCACATCATCGAGGATCCGGTCCTTCAGGCTCATCGCAGCTTCCTTCCGGGGAGCGGGCATGCGGTGCGCCTCGCTCCGCAGCCTGCGGCGCGAGGCACGGGTGTGTTGTACGGCACCCGCAGGGGGACGGAAAGGGATGCGGGAGGGTCCGGGCCCGCCGCTGCGATCTCATCGCTCAGGCTCCGGTCGAGCGCGCTCCGAAGTGCTGCACCACCACCTCCGTCTCTCCCACGCCGCCGCCGGCGGGGAAATCGACCCGGAAGAGACGGTCATGGACGGCCTCGGGGATCATCCCGAACTGGAGATCGGGGCAGCGCCCCCCGAGCGCCTGGATCATCTGAGGGACGGTGTTCGCGTGGCCGCAGAGGATGGCGGTCGTCCCGGCCGGGAGGGCGTGCAGCGCGGCGAGCTGCCGATGGGGGTCCGCCGCCTCGATGACGATCGGCTCCAGCCCTCGCGCCCGAGCGAGGGGGGCGATCGTCTCCTGGCAGCGGCGATAGTCGCTGGTGAAGACCACAGTGATCGGCTCATCCGCGAGGGTGGTCGCGAGCGCGCCTGCGCGCTCCAGACCCGCCGGGGTGAGCGCCGGATCCCGCCCCCGCTCCTTCTCCCCGTGCCGGACCGCATAGAGGCGGACCATCGTCTCCGCTCGCTCCACTCCACCCCTCCTCATCCGGCCCGATCGACCCCCTCGTGCCCGGGTCCTCCGAATCGTCCCCGCGTTTCCGGAGACGGGAAGAAGACCGGGCCCGGGAGTTGCCTCTGATCCTGTGACCTGCGGGGCTCCACGGTCCGATTCCCCCGCTTTCCTGCGCGGACCGAGCCTCAGCCTCCCGATCCGATCCCCACCGGCGTCCACCCGGTGGACAAGTGGTTCGATCGAGGAACGGCTGAAGAGGAGCCTCCGTCGTTCGGCTCTCTGCGACCCCGATCCGCCGTCCTCGCGACGGTCCCCCCTCCAAGGCTTTCCCCGCCCGGGATCGCGCCGCCGATCGACATCCCGCCCTCGCCGACCCCCGGACCGATCATCCCCGGTCCGGGGGAGCTCCCTCCCCTCGATCTCCGCTCAGAGCTTCGGGTGCCGCCAGTGGTACTCGGTGCTCCGCTGCCAGGCGGCGACGAAGGAAGCGAGCCGCGCCTCATCCTCGAGGTGCCCGATGAAGGTGGCGGAGTAGGGACGACCGTCCTCGCGGAAGCCGCAAGGGGCGACCGCGCACGGATGGCCGGTGAGGTTCGTGATCCCGAGGCTCCGACCCTCGCCCCCCGGCACCACGAGGAGATCGACCCCCGCGAGGACCTGGTCCATCTCCCGGCAGAGCGCCGTCCGAAGCCGGTTCGCGCGGATGTACTCGACCGCCGGGATCAGGCGCGCGACCCGGAAGAGGTTCGGCCAAGCCTGAGGTCCCTGCTCGGTGAGGGTATCGTCCAGGTCGCTGCGGGTGAGCTCATCGAACGCGGCGGCCGCCTCCGCGTGCAGGATCACCATCATCTCCCAGACGGGGAAGTCGGGGAGCTCGATCTCCACCAGCTCCACCCCGAGGCTCTCCAGCTCTTCAAGCACGGAGGCGTGCGGCATTCCATCCCGGAACGCGCCGACGGGGACGCCGACGCGGACCCCCTTCGGCTCCATCTCCACCGCCGGCGGGCAGGGGGTCGCGGAGACGGTCGGGTCCTTTCCATCGGGGCCGGCGATCGCGCTCAGGACGAGGCTGGCGTCGTGAATCGTCCGCGCCATCGGTCCGATCTTGTCCATCGTCCAGCAGAGGGCCATGGCGCCGTGTCGACTGACCCGACCGAAGGTCGGACGGATGGAGCTGTTCCCGCAGCGACGGGAGGGGCTGACGATCGAGCCCAGGGTCTCGGTCCCGAGGGCGAAGGGGACTCCCCCTGCGGCGACCGCGCTCGCCGAGCCGGCGGAGGACCCGCTCGATCCCTGCTCGGGGTTCCAGGGATTCCGGGTCTTCCCTCCGTACCAGATGTCGCCCATCGCGAGCGCCCCCAGGGTGAGCTTCGCGATGAGGATCGCACCCGCCTCGTCGAGCCGCTCGATCACCGTGGCATCGACATCGATCTCCTGCTCGACGAAGGGTCGCGCTCCCCAGGTGGTGCGCGTGCCGCGAACCGAGAAGAGGTCCTTCGCGCCGTAGGGGATCCCGTGCAGGGGGCCGCGCCACCGGCCCTCGTCCAGCTCGGCGTCGAGGTCTCTCGCCCGCGCGAGGGCGCGCTCCTCGGTGAACGAGATCACGCAGTGGAGGGTCGGGTCGAGGGCGCGGAGTCGCGCGATGAAGAGTTCGGTCAGCTCGACGCAACTGACCTCGCGTCGCCGGATGAGAGAAGCGAGAGTGGGGATGTCCGCGAAGTGGAGCTCCCGCAGATCCGCCGGCCTCGCCACCTCCGGGAGGGGAACGGGGCTGCCCGCGACCGATGGGGTGACGCCGCGGACCCCCGGCAGACGGGGAGTGAAGCCGAGCGCCGGGATCAGCTCGTTGGGGAGGGAGCGCCGCCGCAGCTCCTCGTAGTTGCGCAGGTTCTCGAGGGCGCCCGGGAGGAGCTGATTGATCTCATCCTCGGTGAACTCGAGCCCCGCCACCGCGAGCGCGGCCGAGACCTGCTCAGGGGTGAGGGCGGCTCCCTCCGGGGTGCTCGCCCCCTCACCGGTCGCGGGGAGAGCCGGCTCCGCCGAGGCGGGCTCGGGAGGTGTCTCCTTCAACGCTCCTCCATCCGATGACAGGGGGAAGACGAGGGTGAGCAGCAACAGCCAGGGATGCACAACGGCCTCCGATCCGGGTTTTCCGAGCAGTCAGGCTCCGCCTCGGGGTCTCAGTCGGAGCCGGGGACCAGCTCCTGAGCCCTCCGCTTCGCGGTGCTCCAGCTGTCCGCCTCGATCGCCCCCTCGCACGCCGTTCCACCGATCACGATCGTGGGGATGGCTGCCTCCCGGTAGAGGGCGCAGCCGCTCCGGGAGGCGGTGATGGCGAGCGCCGGCGCGGAGACCTCGCCGAGGGTCGTGGCGAGGACTCGCCGGCGGACGGCGTCTCCATCCTCCCCGGCGCTGCGGCCCCCGAGGACCGCGGAGAGCGGCGCGCCCCCGAGGCGAAGCGCGCGCCGGACAAGATCGCTCCCCCCCGCCCCGTCCGCATCGAGGAAGACGATCACGCGACCTCTCCGCAGCTCTTCCAGCGCGAACACCGCGGCGCGGGAGAGGGCAGGGACCCCGTCAGCGGAGGTGTCGCCGGAGAGGACAGGACCGAGCTCGCAGAGAATCCACGGCTCGCCCGGCGCGAGGACCGAGACCACCGGGTCGAAGCGAATCCCCTCATCTCCGGCGAACGAACCCAAGGGGTCGACGGCGATCGGGTGAATCCCCGGCTCCGTCGGCGCGGTGATCGCTCGACGGGCGATCCCGTCCGGGTCCGTTGAGACGATCCCGCGGGTGGGGTCCTCGCTCGCGAGGCGCAGATCCACGTCGATGCCCGCGCGCTCGACGGTCCCGTCCGCTGCATGCCGCTCGAGATGGACCAGGAGGGTGACCTCCTCGCCCGGCCGAGTGAGGAGGTCCCCCGCGGTGGCGCGGATGGTGGGCAGCGTGTAGCGGTGATCGAAGTGCCGCAGGAGAAGGAGGAGACCCACCCAGAGGATGACCGCGCCGAGCAGGGCCGCGCCGCGCCGCGACGGTGGACCCCCCGCCGGGCGGGGCGCCTCCCCCGCTGGATTCACCGGCTCCGCTGCCATGGCACCCCTCCTCCCCGATCCGCCGGAGTATACGAGACCGCCGCTCGCAGGGGATGGGAACGGAACCCCCGTACGCGAGGGCTTTCTGCCCGAACGCCCTGTGGCCCCGAGCGGTCGGTGGTAAAACGACCCCTCGTCCCCAACCCCCCCGTGAGCCCGACGGAGTCCGCTTGTTCCCGATCGCCGTCTACCGCTTCCTCATCCCCTACCTGCGCGAGGAGCGCCGGCTGCTCCTCCTGGGGATCGGGCTCATCCTCGGGAGCAGCCTGCTCCAGGTGTCGATCCCGAGGCTCGTCGGCGAGGCGATCGGACGGCTCGAGTCGGGCGAGGGGACCGACCTCGTCCCCTGGCTCGCCCTGGCGATGGTCGGGGCGATGGCCGGTCGGGGCGTGACGAGCTTCCTGACCCGGCGAACGGTGATCGGAGCCTCCCGTCGGATCGAGTACCGCCTCCGGAACCGGCTCTTCCGTCACCTCGAGGGACTCGACTCCCAGTACTTCGCCTCGATGCACACCGGCGACCTGATGAGTCGCTTCACGAGCGACATCGACGCGATCCGCATGGTGCTGGGGCCGGCTCTGATGTACTCGGTGCAGACCACGTTCACCCTCTGCCTCGCGGGGGGGATGATGCTCTCGATCAGCCCCGCCCTCACCGTCTACTCCCTCGTGCCGCTCGCCCTCCTCACCGTCGCGATCCGTGTCATCGGTCCTCGGGTGCACCGCGAGTCGATGCGGGCGCAGGAGCGCCTCGCCGACATCAGCGTCCACGCGCAGGAGAACTTCTCGAACGCGAGGGTCGTCCGCGCGTTCGTGGTCGAGGACCGCGAGGCGGAGCGGATGGCGCGACTCGGGGACGAGTACTTCGAGCAGAACATGGTCATCGCCCGGCTGCGCGCCCTCTCCGGAGCGCTCCTCTGGCTCTTCGGGGATCTCGCCCTCATCAGCCTGATCGCCTTCGGGGGCACGCGGATCATCGAGGGGGAGATCGACCTCGGGGAGTTCGCTTCCTTCCAGGGCTACCAGCTGATGCTGGTGTGGCCGATGATCGCCCTCGGCTGGGTCATGAACCTCTTCCAGCGGGGCGGGGCCAGCGCAGGGAGGATCCGCGATGTGCTCGATGTCGCGAGCCGGGTCGACGACCGGGAGGCGGTCACCGGGCGCGAGGTCATCCGCGGAACCGTGAGCTTCGATCAGGTCTCCTTCGCCTACGCCGACGGACCACCGGTGCTCGACGGGATCAGCTTCGACCTCCGCGCCGGCGGCACCCTCGGCGTCATCGGTCCGACCGGGAGCGGGAAGAGCTCCTTGCTGACCCTCGTTCCCCGGCTCGCGCCGAACAGCTCCGGAACGGTGCTCATCGACGGAGAGCGGATCGAGACCTTCCCCCTCGAGCGCCTCCGGGAGCAGATCGGGCTGGTGAGCCAGGAGCCCTTCCTCTTCTCCGCGACCATCGCGGAGAACATCGCCTTCGGCGCGCCCGATGCGGACCCGGAGGAGATCGAGCGCGTCGCGCGACTGGTTCGGATCCACGACGAGATCGAGAACTTCCCTCACGGTTACCGACAGCGGGTGGGGGAGAGGGGGATCACCCTGAGCGGCGGGCAGAAGCAGCGCATCGCCCTCGCCCGGGCGATCCTCGCGCGCCCCAGGATCCTCCTCCTCGACGATGTTCTCTCCGCGGTCGACGCGGACACGGAGGCGCACATCATCGCCGGCCTGCGCGAATGGACCGCGGACCTGTCGACGATCATCGTCAGCCATCGCCTCTCCGCGGTGCGTCACGCCGACGAGATCCTCGTCCTCGATCGGGGGAGGGTGGAGGCCCGTGGGACCCACGCCTCCCTGATGGGGGAGGGGGGCCGATACGCCCGCCTCTACCGAAGACAGACCCTCGAGGCCGAGCTGGAGGATCTGTGATGGCGAAGGGAAGGCAGGGCCCTCCCGATCCCGACCGGGACAAGAAGGGGGGCACGAGCTCCGAGGCGGAGGACTTCCACGCGGAGGATGTCATCGATCGACCCTTCGATCGACAGCTCGCGCGGCGCCTCCTCTCCTACATCCGACCGTACCGCCGCCGGGTCCTGCTCTCCCTGGGGCTCATCCTCGTCGGCACCACCCTGTCCCTCATCGGTCCGGTGCTGATGAAGGAGGCGATCGATGGGCCCCTGCGCCCCGCGCAGGCTGTCGACGCCGAGGGGGTCACGGAGTCAGCGAAGCTCCCCCAGCGCGCCCTCCGGGCCCTGGGAGAGGCCTGGGACCTCCCCCCTCGGGGCGAAACGCCGTGGACGACGGAGCAGGCCTCGGAGTGGCTGCTCTTCATCGTCGCGCTCTACGGCGGGTTGCTCGCGCTCCAGTTCTGCCTCCGCATCATCGAGACGATCGTGATGAGCGCGACCGGGCAGCTCGTCATGCGGGACCTGCGCCAGGAGCTGTTCACGCACATGCAGCGACAGGAGGTCCCGTGGTACCACCGCAACCCGGTCGGGCGCCTCGTGACGCGCGTGACCTCCGATGTCGAGTCCCTCAACGAGCTCTTCACCTCGGGCTTCGTGACCCTCGCGGGGGATCTGCTCTCCATCACCGGTATCGTGGCGATCCTCTTCTACTACGACCCGCGACTCGCGCTCATCGCGCTGTCGGTGACGCCGGTGCTCTTCGTCGTGACGGCGGTGTTCCGCAGGATGGCCCGGAAGCACTATCGCGAGGTCCGTCGGAGGCTCGCTCATCTGAACGCGTTCACGCAGGAGTCCATCGTCGGGCTCGATGTGATCCAGGTCACCCGCAGCGAGGATCGGCAGGCGGAGCGCTACCGCAGCATCAACTCGACCCTGCGCGATGCGCACCTGAAGTCGATCTTCTGGTACGCGATCTTCTTCCCGGCCGTGGAGCTCCTCTCGACGATCGCGCTCGCGCTCGTGGTGGTCCGGGGAGGCGCCGACATCGAGGCGGGTCGAATGACCTTCGGGGAGTTCTTCCTCTTCTGGACCTTCCTCAACCGCTTCTTCACCCCGGTCCGAGACCTCGCGGAGAAGTACAACCTCCTGCAGGCGGCGATGGCGAGCTCGGAGCGGGTCTTCAGGATCCTCGATGAGGACACCCGCCTGGACGCTCCGAGCCCGCCCGCCGCGGTCACCCCCCTCTCGGAGGCGATCCGCTTCGAGAGCGTCTCCTTCGAGTACGACGACGACACACCGGTCCTCAAGGATGTCTCCTTCGAGGTCGGCAAAGGGGAGACGGTCGCGCTCGTCGGCGCCACCGGGGCGGGGAAGAGCACGGTGGTGAACCTGCTCCTGCGCTTCTACGACCCCGGCGTCGGCCGCGTGACCATCGATGGCATCGACCTGCGCAGCTTCAGCCCGGGAGAGCATCGCGGACGGTTCGGCCTCGTCCTTCAGGATGTCGCGGTGATGTCCCGCACCCTGCGGGACAACATCGACTTCGATCGCGGGATCGACGACGAGCGGCTCCGCTGGGCGGCGGAGCAGGTCCACGCGGCCGGTCTCATCGACCGACAACCGGGCGGGCTCGACGAGGTGATGAAGGAGCGGGGTCGCACCCTCTCGAGCGGCGAGCGCCAGCTGGTCAGCTTCGCCCGGGCCCTCGCGGGAGACCCCGAGATCCTCGTCCTCGACGAGGCGACCGCGAGCCTCGACTCCGAGACCGAAGCGCTCATCCAGGACGCCCTGAACACCCTCACCCGAGACCGCACGAGCGTGATCATCGCGCACCGCCTCTCGACGATCCGGAACGCCGACCGGATCCTCGTCTTCCACCGCGGAGAGCTCCGAGAGGCGGGGAACCACGATGCCCTCATCGCCGAGAACGGCATCTACGCGCGCCTGTATCGGCTGCAGTACGGCACGGATCTGCCGGATTGAGGCCCGACGGCGGGAATCGACGGATGGACACCCCTTGCCCGGGAGCTCCCGGATGTCGAGAATGCCGGACGCTGACCTCTTTCGAGCCCGAGGTCGCGCCCCTGTCTCGTTGGTGAGCTCGAGCCAGGACCCGCGCCGCGGGTCACGAAGGAGGACGAACGTGCGCCGCATCGCGATCACGACCGCGCTCAGCGCCCTGCTCTGGATCGGGGCCACAGGAGCCCCGGCCCAGGAGCTCGGGCTCGGGGATCCGGTCCCCGAGGTGAACATCGAGAAGTTCTTCCAGGGGGACGCCTTCACCAGCTTCTCCAAGGAGAAGACCTACGTCCTGGAGTTCTGGGCGACCTGGTGAGGCCCCTGCAAGAGTGCCGTGCCGCACTTGCAGGAGCTCTCGAAGAAGTACGGGAAGAAGGTCACCTTCGTCGCCCTGAGCGATGAGTCGGTGGAGAAGATCGAGGAGTTCCTCGGGCAGAAGAGTCGCTTCGGCGACCAGACCTGGGGCGAGGCGATGCCCTATACCGTCGCCACCGACTCGGACGGCTCCGTGAAGGAGGCCATCTTTAGAGCCGCCGGTCAGCGCGGCATTCCCAGCTCGTTCATCATCGCGGACGGCAAGGTCCAGTGGATCGGCCACCCGATGCGCATGGACGAGCCCCTGGCCAAGGTCGTCGCCGGAGAGTGGTCGATCGAAGCGGCGAAGGCGGAGGCCGAGAAGGCGAAGGTACGTCGCGCGAAGATGAACGAGCTGCGCCAGGCGCTGATGAAGGCCTCCCAGGAGGGCGAGTGGGAGCCGGCCGTGGCGCTCCTCGACAAGTTCCTCGCGGAAGACCCCGAGGACGCCGAGATCCTCCGCGTGAAGTGGCAGGTTCTCTGCTTCGAGCTCGAGGATGAGAAGGGTGGCTTCGAGGCCCTCGACAAGCTCACCGAGCTCTCGTGGGACAGCCCGTCCGCGCTGAACGAGATCGCCTGGACCCTGGTCGACGACGCGCGGGTGAAGAACCGCCGCCTCGACTTCGCCCTCCGCGTGGCGGAGCGGGCGGTGGAGCTCTCGATGGGGGAGGATGCCTCGATCCTCGACACCCTCGCCCGTGCCCACTACGAACGGGGTGAGCTGAACAAGGCGATCGAGGTCCAGAAGAAGGCGGTCAAGAAGGCAGAGGGGCCGATGAAGGAGGACCTCCAGCGGGTGCTCGACAAGTACCTCGGCGAGAAGCCCTGACTCGAGAAGCCCTGACTCGATCAGCCGATGCAAGCCGTTCCCCAGAGGGCCCCGAGCGCGCCGCCTGCGCGCTCGGGGCCCTCTCCCTTCTCCTGGAGGCCCCGCCACGCAGCCCCTCCGCGGATGGGACTGGAGTGGGCACCATCCATCCCTTAGGGTGGGGGCGCCTCCCTCGAAGGGGGAGGTGAATCCCGCGCCCCCCGCCCTTCAGGCGCGAGAGATCACCACCGGCGGAGGAGAACGCCGCTCCTCCGCCCGAGATCGAACCTCGACGGCCCCCCGCCTCACCCTCCGCTCGAGGTCGAGGAAGGGATGCCATGGCGATCGTCGCCCCCCGCCTCCAGCAGCTCCTCGATGAGCATCACATCTGCTACGAGACCCTCCCACACGCCACGGACTTCACGGCGCAGGAGACCTCGGAGCACACGGGGACTCCCGGCCGGGCCTTCGCGAAGGCGGTGGTCGTGGAGACCGGAGGCAGGGAGGTGATGCTGGTCCTCCCGGCGGATCACGCCGTGGAGTTCGCCCGGCTCGAGATGGTCCTGCAGGAGCGCCGGGTCGACCTGGTCCGAGAGGGCCGCCTCCGGAGGATCTTCCGTGACTGCGATCGGGGAGCGATTCCGCCCTTCGGCAACCTCTACGGACTCGAGGTGCTCGCCACCCCGCGGCTCCTCCGCAACGCCACCCTCACCTTCAACGCGGGCAGCCACGAGATGGCGATCCGGCTCTCCGCCGGAGACTACGAGGACCTCGTGAGGCCTCGAACCGAGGAGTTCTCCTCGCACATCTGATCGAGGAAGCCCCCCGCGCCACTCCCGGGCCCGGCTCCTCCTCCGCCCGAGGGGCCGGCCCGGACCGCCCTCGAACCATCCGAGGGCGGAAGATCGGCTCTCAGGCCCCGAATCGGCCCGTTTCCGCGCCCGGAGCCCGAGCCGACCCTCCCCCAGCCCGGCAGGCTTCTTTCCCCCTTCACGGGATCTTCACTCGGGGTACGTACAGTCATCGCAGTAACTGAGGCAAGACTTCCCAATCGGGGCGATCCGCCCCGATCCCCGAAAGGTAGATTCATGCGTTCCACGCTCCTGAGCACTCTCCCGATCCTCGCGCTCGGACTGCTCCTCGCCGGGTGCGAGGCCTCCACCAACGACACCGCCGCGAAGTCGATCAAGATCGACGGCTCGAGCACCGTCTACCCGATCACCGCGGCCGCCGCGGAGATGTTCCGTGAGATCGACGCCCGGACGAAGGTCAGCGTGGCCTACTCCGGCACCGGAGGTGGCTTCAAGAAGTTCGCGGTCGGGGAGATCGACATCAGCGACGCCTCGCGCCCGATCAAGGAGAAGGAGGAGGCCGCCTGCGCCGAGAACGGCATCGCCTCGGTCGAGCTCCCGGTGGCCTTTGACGGGATCTCCGTCGTGGTTCACCCGAAGAACGACTTCGTCGATCACCTGACGACCGATGAGCTGAAGATGATCTGGTCGGCGGACGGAACGATGCGCAAGTGGAGCGATGTGCGTCCGAACTGGCCCGACCAGCCGATCGCCTGCTACGGGCCCGGAAGCGCGTCCGGCACCTTCGACTACTTCGTCGAGGCGATCCTGGGCAAGGGCGGATCGATGCGAACGGACTACTCCGCCAACGAGGATGACAATGTGCTGGTGACCGGTGTCTCGGGCGATGTGAATTCCCTCGGCTTCTTCGGCTTCGCCTACTACGCCGAGAACCAGAGTCGCCTCAAGGTCGTCCCTGTGAAGTCTGGCGACGGAATGCCGGTGGAGCCGACCGTCGCGACGATCAACAACGGGACCTACACACCGCTCTCCCGCCCGATCTTCATCTATGTCTCGACCCTGTCGCTGGAACGCCCGGAAGTTCAGGCGTTCGTCGATTTCTACCTCGAGAATGCCGGCGAGCTCTCTCAGGCGGTTGGCTACGTGGCGCTCCCCGCCCCGGTCTACGCCAACGCTCGCGAGCTGCTCAGCGCCCGGATCACCGGGAGCATCTTCCGTGGTGTGGAGCCCGGGACCGACATCGAGGTCCTGATGCAGTCCGCGCTGAAGAAAGCCGACTGATCGCTTGAACGAAGCAGTCCTCGACGATCCCACCGATCGCCAGAGCCGCTCGCTCACTCCCGAGGCCGCCGGGCTCGTGAAGCGGAGGGGTCGGATCCACGAAACCGTGATCCGGGCCCTCCTCTTCACCTGCGCGGCGATCTCGGTGGTGACGACGGCCGGGATCATCGCGGTGCTCTCGAAGGAGGCGTTCGCCTTCTTCGGGGAGGTTCCCGTCGTGGACTTCCTCACCGGGACGCGCTGGACCCCCAACTTCATCCCGGCGCACTTCGGAGTCCTGCCGCTCATCTGCGGAACCCTCTGGATCGTGGTGGGAGCGAGCCTGATCGCGATCCCCGTCGGGCTCGCGAGCGCGATCTACCTCAGCGAGTACGCCACGCCCCGGGCGCGGGGGATCCTGAAGCCGGTGCTCGAGGTCCTCGCCGGGATCCCCACCATCGTCTACGGCTTCTTCGCGCTGAGCTTCGTCTCGCCGATCCTTCAGGGGATCTTCCCCACGACCCAGGTCTACAACGCCGCATCGGCTGCGATCGTCGTGGGGATCATGATCCTGCCGATGGTCGCGAGCCTCTGTGACGATGCGCTCCGCTCCGTCCCGAACAGCCTGCGGCAGGGAGCGTACGCACTCGGCTCCACCAGCCTCGAGGCCACCACGAGGGTCGTCGTCCCCGGGGCCCTCTCCGGGATCGTGGCCTCCGTGGTCCTCGCCATGTCGCGCGCGGTGGGGGAGACGATGGCCGTCGCCCTCGCGGCCGGCATGACCCCTCGCATCACCCTGAACCCCCTCGAGTCGATCCAGACGATGACGGGATACATCGTCGAGCAGACGAAGGGGGACATCGCCCACGACGGTCCGGGCTACTCCGCGATCTTCGCGGTCGCCGCGCTCCTGTTCCTGATCACCCTCACCTCGAACCTGATCAGCCACCGGATCCTGAAGCGCTTCCGGGAGGTGTACGAATGAACCTCCTGGCCATCGACGGGATCGAGCGGATCCGACGCCGCCGCCGGAAGGCGCAAGGCTTCCAGAGGATGTGCTCCGTCCTCACCTGGACCTGCGTCCTGCTCCTCGCGGTCCTCCTCTACCACATCGCCTCCGAGGGTCTGGCGTATCTCGGGCAGCACTTCCTCGAGAACAGCAACTCCCAGCTGAGCGCGGCCAAGGCGGGGATCCGGGATGCCCTCTTCGGGACCCTCTGGCTGATGGGCGCGACCGCCATGATCTCCATCCCGGCCGGGGTGGCGGCCGCGATCTACCTCGAGGAGTTCGCTCGACCGAGCCGTCTCAACAGCTTCATCGAGATCAACGTGACGAACCTGGCGGGGGTGCCCTCGATCGTCTTCGGCATCCTCGGGCTCGCGATCTTCTCCCGGTTCTTCCACCTGGGAAACTCGGTCCTCGCCGGTGCCCTGACGATGTCCCTCCTGATCCTCCCCGTGATCATCACCGCCTCCCGCGAGGCGATCCGGGCGGTGCCGAACTCGATCCGGCTCGCGGCCTACGGGATCGGGGCGTCGAAGTGGCAGACCGTCTCGGCCCATGTCCTGCCGGCGGCGATCCCGGGGATCGTGACCGGGGTCATCCTCTCCTTGTCGCGCGCGATCGGAGAGACCGCCCCGCTCATCACCATCGGGGTCCCCGCCTTCTACCAGTTCTCTCCGGAGACCTTCCGAGACACCTTCACGGCCCTCCCGATGCAGATCTACGGCTGGGCCTCCGACTCCCGCGAGGAGTTCCATCACCTCGCGGCCGCGGGGATCATCGTCCTCCTCGGCGTCCTCCTCATGATGAACGCCGTCGCCGTCTTCATCCGCCAACGAGCCCAGAGGAACATCCGATGGTGAGATCACGACTGAGCAGGTTCACGAACCTCCGACAGGGCAAGGGCTCCCGCCTCCCCGCCGACGCCGACCCCTCCGCGCGTCCGACCGGCGCGGGTGGGAAGAAGCCATCCAGCGCAAGGGAGCCCCTGAAGAGCCCCACCCCGCAGAAGCAGGGGGGAGAGGAGGGCGCCCCGAAGGAGGACCGCATCATCCTCGAGGCTCGGGATGTCTCGATCTACTACGGGGACAGCCCCGCGGTGAAGCAGGTGTCGCTGGTCTTCCCGGAGCAGAAGGTCACCGCGATCATCGGCCCCTCCGGCTGCGGGAAGAGCACCCTGCTACGCGCGCTCAATCGCATGAACGAATTCATCGAGGGGACCCGGGTCGAGGGTGAGCTCCTGTACCGGGGAATCGACATCCACCACCCGGCCGTCGACCCCATGGAGCTGCGTCTCAAGATCGGGATGGTGTTCCAGAAGCCCAACCCCTTCCCGAAGACGATCTTCAAGAACGTCGCATGGGGCCCCAAGATCAACGGCTACTCCGGAGACATGGAGGCCCTCGTCCGGCAGTCCCTCGAGCAGGCCGCCCTCTGGGACGAGGTGAAGGACCGCCTCCACGAGTCCGCCCTCGGCCTCTCC
>JAFMMO010000066.1 GCA_017859655.1 Pseudomonadota bacterium
GTTCACATCACCACCACCACCATCACCATCACCACCACCACCACCACCATCACGCGGAGCCGGGGACGATTCCTCCGGCGTCCGAGCCGCCGGATCCGGGCGGGGATCTCCCGTCGCATCGGGACCCCTGTACCCTCTGTCGGCTGGCCGCGGAGCGCATCCTCTCCCCGATCGCCGAGCCCGCCGAGCTCTGCCTTGCGGTCCGGATCACGGTCCTCGAGACTCCCCGCCACCTGTTGGTGCGGGGCGTCGGGCCGAGACGCCTGCCCCCGGCGCGCGCCCCGCCGAGCGCACTCGCGCGAGTCTGACCGCTCCGCGAGCCTCGATTCCCGGGTCCACGCGAGGACTCTTCACCCCCCCCGCGGGCGGACCCGGTCTCGTGCTCTCGTTTCCTGCCCGCCGTCTCCGCCGCCTCGTGTCCACCGCGTCGTGGTGGGGGGAGCGCGTTGCATGCCGGGTCGGTCGGTCTCCCACACCTCTCCCTGCATGACTCCAATCCCCGACCGAACGCCCTTTGCGCCCCGCCCCTCGGATCGACCGATCCGGCTGGAGCGCATCTCCTGGAAAGCAGACCCCATGCCCCTGAATCGATTCGGGTACGGACTCCGCCTCGTGCTCGCCGCTCTCCTGCTCCCTGCGCTCCTCGGCCCCCTCCCGGCTCAGTCCGATCTCGCCGGCTCCGAGAGGAGGAGCGCGCTCGCGCCCGACATCAGCGTGGCCGGCGACCTCGTCTTCTCCTGGTCCGATGAGGAGGGGCGCGCCGCCGGAGCGGACGGATTCGACCTCCGAGCGGTGGAGGTCGGTCTTTACGGGAGCCTCGACTCGCGCTTCGACTACACCAGCGTGATCCACTTCTCGTCGGAAGAGGTGGAGCTGGAGGAGGCCTACATCGATGCTCGGGACTGGCTCCCCGGTCGCATGACCCTGCGCGGGGGACGCTTCAACCTCGACTTCGGAATGCAGAACCGCATCCATGATCACGACCTCCTAACCATCGAGCGGCCTTCCGTGCTGCAGGAGTACCTCGGCGGTTCGCTCCGTGGGACCGGGCTGGAGCTTCAGTGGTGGTCTCCTCTCTCCGACGACTCGGTGATCCGCATCAGCGCGGCTCTGGTCGAGGGGGTGGAGGGGGACAGCCACGCCGTCCTCGGCCCGGCCGCGGGTCACGAGCACGGAGAGGACGAGGACGAGGAGGAGCGGCCGGTCCGTGACTTCGACGATTTCTCGATCAACCTGCGCGCCGTGGCCTCCGTCGATTTCGCGGACGAGAGCACGCTCCAGCTCGGCGGGAGCTACCTGCTCGCCCCCGAGAACGTCTTCGGCTTGGATGAGGATGATGAGCGGGAGCTGGACCGCGGGGTGGCGGGGCTCGACCTCACCTACACCCGTCTCGACGAATCGACCCGTCGCGGGATCTTCCTGCAGGGGGAGTGGCTCATCGGGGACAGGGACTTCGGCGAGCTCGACGACAACGGCACGCCGGGAGACGATCTCGACGACTCCTTCCTCGTGACGAACGCCCGCTCGCAGGGCTATCACGCGCTCGCCGAGTGGCGGGCGAGCCGCGATTGGGCCTTCGGCGTGAGCGGCAGTTCGTACGAGCACGCGGAGGACTCCGATGAGGATTCGTGGGACCTCGGCGCGCACGTCACATGGAACGCGAGCGAGACCCATCAGCTGCGTCTCGGGATCCGCAAGTATGCGGACCTCGCGCAGGAGGAGGAGGGGGTGGAGACGACCTCCGACTTCGTCGCGGTGCAGCTGCAGTGGACGATGGTGTTCGGTCGGCACGTGCACGGAGTGGATTGGTAGGTCGCCCATGACCGGATCGAAGACGAAGGGCGACCTTCGACCCTCCATTCGCCGCCGCAGCCTCCTCGGGGGCGCCTTCGGCCTCGCCGTGGCTCTCTCCTTCGGTCTCCCCGCGGAGGTCGCTCACGCGAGGGAACGGGTCGAGGTGGTCTGCACGATCCCCGACCTCGCGCACCTCGCGAAGGAGATCGGCGGGGATGCCGTGCGCGTGACAGCCCTCACCTCGGGCAACGAGGACTTCCACGCGGTCCGCCCGCGGCCACGGCTGCTCGTTGCCCTCTCCCGGGCGGAGCTGCTCCTCACCGTCGGGCTCGATCTCGAGCACTCCTGGCTTCCTCCCCTCCTCCAGTCCGCATCCAATGAGGCGATCCAGCCCGGGCGACCGGGCCATGTCGACGTCTCGAGCGGGATCGAGGCGCTCGAGGTTCCCTGCGAGTCGGAGGCCCGGGCCGGCGGACACCTCCACATGAAGGGGAATCCGCACTACAACCTCTCCCCGAGTCGGATGCGGATCGCCTCCGCCAACGTGCTCGGTGGGCTGCTCGCCGTCCGCCCCGAGAGTCGGTCGATGTTCGAGGAGCGCCATCGGGACTTCTGCCGGAGGCTCGATGCCAAGATCGAGGAGTGGACCCTGCGGATGGCGCCCGCCCGGGGCGCCGCGCTGATCGAGGACCACAAGACCTGGGCCTACTTCGCCGATGAGTTCGACCTTCGGATCGTCGGCGAGATCGAGCCGAAGCCGGGGGCCGATCCATCGCCGCGTCAGCTCGCGCGGCTGATCGAGCTCTCCGTCCGGGAGGAGGTCCGCTGGGTCGTCTGTCGACCGGAGCTGGAGATCCTCGCCCGCAAGATCACGAGAGGGTCCGAGGCGCGGGTCCTCGCCCTCGACGCAGCCTCGCGGCGGGACGAGAAGGGCGGATACATCGGCTTCATCGATCGAATCGTCGAGGCCTTCGTGGGCTCGGCGGGAACGTGACCGCGCACTTCGAGGTTCGCGACTGGTTGATCGGCTACACCGATCACCCGGTCGCGGGCCCATTCAACGCTCGCTGGGAGAGTGGCGGGCTCCACCTGATCCGCGGGGAGAACGGCAGCGGGAAGTCGACCCTGGGTCGCACCATCGCCGGTCTGCTGCCCCCGTGCGGAGGCCGGATCGTCTCCCGCTCTCCCGGGCCGACGCGCTTCGTCCCGCAGGACTTCGGAGCCGCGGCGCTCGCCTCTCTCCGGACCGATCAGGTCGTCGCGAGCGGCGGCTGGGAAGGGGGCCGGGAGAGCGGAGGGGGCAGCGAAGAGGTCCGATCCGCCCTCGATGACGTCGGTCTCCTCGAGTTCGCCACGACCCGCTTCGGGCGACTCTCCGGAGGACAGGCGCGTCGGGCCCTCATCGCGCGCTCGATCGTCGCATCGCCCACCTTCCTCGTCCTCGATGAGCCCACCGCCGGCCTCGATCGCGCCTCGATCGATCAGGTCGCGGAGCGCATCGAGGCGCTGGCCGCGGATCGCGAGCGGCTGATCTGGGTCGTCACCCACCAGAGCGACTGGCTGCGGGGACCCCTGAGGTCGATCACCGCGATCGCGGATGGCGTCGTCGAGCTGGAGCCGGTGGGGAGCCCGACGACGTGATGGAGTCGATCATCAGCGCCTGGGAGCTCGCGATCGGGCTCTTCGCGGACGGATTCCTGTCCCTCGTCTGCGCGGCGGCGATCCTCCCCGCCCTCGGGGTTCTCCTCGCCTATCGCCGCCTTCCCTTCACCGCGATGGCGATCCCCGCCACCGCGGGAGCTGGAGCCGCCTTCGGATACTGGGTCTGGCCCCTCCTGGCCGGATTCACACTCGACGCTCCCCCGACGCCGCCTCCCCCTCTCCTCCTCGTGGCGGGAGGACTGCTGATCCTCCTGCTGGGGATCGCGTTCATCTCCGGGCGCGAGGAGAGATCGGGCTCGGCGGAGCCCCGGGCGGCGATCCTCTTCCTCGGGGCGACCGCGGCGGCGGAGCTCCTTCTTCAGGCGAGCCCCTACGAGGAGGCGGCCTCCTCCTGGCTCCGCCAGGGGAGGGTCCTCTCCGTCCTGCCCGAGGGTCGCTGGCGCGTCATCCTGATGACGACCCTCGTCTCCGTGCTCCTCCTGCGCCACCGGCGAGCGCTCCTGCTGACGGCAGTGGATCGGGATCTCGCCGTCACCGCGGGTCTCCCCGAGCGCCGATGGCGCTTCGCCACCCTCGCGCTCGTCTCGCTGGCCTGTCTGGTCACGGTCCCCGAGCTGGGACCTCACATCGTCCTCGCGCTGCTCCTCGTCCCCTCGATTCTGCTGGTGCCTCGCGCGGTCACCTTTCCGAGGGCGCTTCTCCTGACGAGCCTCGCCGGCGTCTCCTCCGCCGTCTGCGCGTTCCTCACCTCCGTGGTTCTGGATCGACCGGTCACTCCGTGTCTCGTCCTCTCGACGATCGCGGTCTCCGCCGCCCTGCGCCCCCTCGCCGCTCTGGATCGCGCCGGGGCGGGTCGGCTGGTGCGTCCGACCCTCTGACGCGCCTGGCCGGAGTGCGGCAGGAGAGGCGTTGCGTACTCCTCCCCGGGCGCGATGATGCGGCGGTGCCGATCCGATCGATCAGGAGGGGAGGAAGGATGCTCCATCACGGCAACGTCACGATCTACGTCTCGGATTTCCGCCGGGCGCTTGCGTTCTACACCGAGTCCCTCGGCTTCGAGCTCTGTCACCGGGCGGGAGATCACTGGGCCGAGGTGGATGCGGGCGGCGGGCTTCGACTCGGTCTCCACCCGGAGACGCCCCATGCCCCCCCTCCGGGGACGGCGGGATCGCTCGCCATCGGCCTCCGCGTCACCGATACGATGGAGTCCGCGATCGAGGCACTCGAGGAGCGTGGCGTCCTCCTCGAGGGCGCGATTCGGGAGGACGACGCGGTCCGATTCCTTCCGTTCTCCGATCCGGACGGGAACCCGCTGTACCTGTTCGAGCTGAAGGCGGGGCCTTGAGGCAGACCGGTCGATCGCCCCTTCTCCTCGTTCTGATGCTGTCCGCCCTTCCGACGCTCGGCGCAGCGGTGGAGCCGGGGGGGGAGGTGCCCCGGGGCTACGTCCGCCTCGAGCGGTCCGGCTGGGCCTGGGCGATCCCCCGCGGAAGCGGTCCGCCCCCGGAGGCCCTCTCGAGCCGGATCACCGAGCGCCTCGTCTCGATCCGTCGCCGGCTCGGTCGCAGCGGCACGATCTCGCCGGTCGTCGTCCGGGCCGCGCATCGGACGGAGTTCCGGCGGGTGACGCGGGAGCTCGGAGGACGCGATCCGGAGCTCTTCGTCGACGCGCTGGCGTTCCCCACGCGCGGGATCGTCGTGTACGACGCGGAGAGACTGCGATCGAACAGCATCCGTCGGGCGGAGGTCCTCGCCCACGAGATCGCCCATGTCGTGCTGGGGGAGGCGGGAGCGGGAGTCCCTCGCTGGTATCACGAGGGAGCCGCCCAGTGGCTGGCCGGTGAGTCGCTCGCCCCGGAGATGCCGAGGCTGCTGCGTCGGCTCGCCGCGCAGGAGGCGCTCTACACCTTCGCGGAGCTGCCTCCCTTCCCGCCGGAGAGTCAGCGCGGGACCTCGATCTACTACGCGCAGGCCCATCTCTTCATCCTTCACTGGAACGACCGTTTCGGGAGCGCCCTCCACCGGAAGCTCCTCGATCGTCTCGCCCGGGGAGAGTCGCTCGAGGCCGCCTTCGTCGCGCAGACGGGCCTCCCGCTCGTGGAGGTCGAGAGGCAGTGGCACGCCCGGCTCGCCGCGGGGCACTCCTGGATCGGTGGGCTCGTGCTCGGGGGCAGCCTCTACCAGGTGCTCGCGCTGGTGGCCGTGGTGGCCTTCTTCCGGGAGCGGCGGAGGCGGCTACGGGCCCTCTCCCGGATGAGTCGTCAGGAAGCGGGTGTCCCCGTGGACCCGCGCAGCTACGGAGCCGAGCCGTCCGATCCCGAGGCGCCGGGCGTCGACGATGGGGGCGCGCCGAAGGAGGAGCGATGACCGGTCGCTGGAGCACCCGATCCGGTCCGAGTCGGGTCGACTACATCCGCTGGGCGAAGGAGAACGTCGGAGTCGGGGAGTATCCGCTCACGATGAGCGCCGTTCCCCCCGTCGACTGGAAGGAGGTCGGGATCGATCCCCGATCTCTCGAGCTGTTCGAGTTTTCGCGATACGGGGACGAGGAGCTGCTGGCGGGGATCGCCGGGGAGTGGGGTCTCACCTCCGATCACGTTCTTCTGGGAGGGAGTGCCAGCCACGCCCACTTCTGCTGCGCGGCCGCGCTGCTCGAGCCCGGCGACCGTGTCCTGCAGGAGATGCCCGGCTACCTCCCCCTCCTTGATGGACTGTCCGTCCTGGGGGTCGAGACGGTCCCCTTCCACCGTCGCTTCGAGGATGGATACCGTCTCCCCGTCGCGGAGCTGCGCGAGTCGGTCCGGGACCGGCAGGTCCGGCTCCTCCTCCTCACCGACCTCCACAACCCGAGCGGGGTCGCTCTGACCGAAGAGGAGCGGCGGTTCCTCGCGGACCTCTGCGAGGACTCCGGGGTCACGGTGATCGTCGATGAGATGTACCGACCCTTCATCGAGCCCGACCCCGGCCCTCTCCACCGCCTGCACGATGGCATCATTGCGATCCGCGGCCTGAACAAGGTCCACGGGCTCTCCCAGATCCGGGTCGGATGGGGGATCGGAGCCCCGGCGGTGATCGAGCGCGCCCGGCGGGTGCTTGACGGCACGACGATCCACAACTCCTGCCTCACCGATCAGGTCGCCCGCCAGGCGTGGAGAGTCCGGGACCGGCTCGTCGAGCGGGCCCGTCGGATCGCGGCGGAGGGGAATGCCATCCTCGGGGACTGGCTCCGGGCCTCCCCCCTCGAGGTCGTCGAGCCGGACGGTGGCCTCGTCTGGTTCCCTCGGGTCCCGCCCTCGGTGGCGGAGGATGGGGACGCGCTCCGCACGGCCGCGCTGCGCGTCGGGGTGAACCTCACCCCCGGGCGCTTCTTCGGCGCACCCTCCCACGTCCGCGTCGGATGCGCGCTCCCCCCGCCGGCGCTCCGGGAGGCCCTCCGCCGCCTGGCCGGTGCGCTGCCCGGTTTCGCCCGGTAAGGAAGGGGCGGGGTCGGGAATTTTTGCCGGAGCGGCGGGGGAGCCGACGAGCGCGTCCGGCCGCAGGCGGGTCTCGTAAGCGTCCGTATTGGAATGATTTAGGTCTATTCCTCGGCGGGCGGGCCGGCTCGGTCCCGACTTCGCCATAAGTCTCCCGTGCGCCGCGTCACTCCGACCGGGGAGGGCGGCCACCGATAACCTGACACACTCCCCCCTTTCCCGTGGAGTCCGTTGTCGCCGACGGACTCCATTTTTTCGTGCCCGGACCGCGTCGCGCGCCTGCACCGTCCTCCTCGGTGCCCTATCGGTTGCGTTCCCCCGGGATCTGGGCTCCACTTCGCAGCCGCGAGAGGAGAACCCATGGAACCATTGCGCAAGGCGCTGCTCGCCGGGCTCGGTGTGCTCGGGGCGGGCAAGGATCGGGTCCAGTCGGTCGTCGAGAATCTGGTCGACAAGGGAGAGCTGACCCGCGAGCAGGGCGAGAGCGTCCTGCAGGGCTGGGTCGAGCGCGGCAAGGAGGAGCAGGAGTCGGCACAGACGAAGATCGCCGACGAGATCCAGAAGGTGATGGGGAAGCTGAACCTCGTCACACGCGAGGAGCTCGACGCCGTCATCGCCCGGGTCGAGGCGCTGGAGAAGCCGGGCGGCGAGTCCTGACCCGGTGGCCGTGCTCCGCTCGATCCGCACGATCCGCAACATCCCGCGCCTGAAGGACATCAGCTTCGTCCTCCTCAAGCACGGCCTGCACGACGCCGCGACCCGGCTCGGGGCGCCCCTGCGCACCCGTGTCCTCGGGGCGTGGCGGGGGGATCGCACTCCGCTCACCACCCCCGAGCGTCTCCGCCTCGCGTTCCAGGAGCTGGGCCCGCTCTTCATCAAGCTCGGTCAGCTCATGGCCAGCCGCCCCGACCTCTTTCCGCCCCCGCTCGTCGAGGAGATGGGGCGCCTCCGCAGCGAGGTCGATCCGGTCCCCTTCCCCGAGATCCGTGCCGTCATCGAGCAGGAGCTCGGGGCGGATCCGTCGACGCGCTTTCGCTCCATCGAGGAGGAGCCGCTCGCCGCGGCGTCAATCGCCCAGGTCCACCGGGCGGAGACCCTCGACGGCGAGGCGGTGATCATCAAGGTGCAGCGTCCGGGGACGGCGCGGATCTTCGACCGTGACCTGGAGATCCTCGGGCTGGTGGCGGAGGGCCTCGCCGGGATCCCCGAGTTCGCGGACCTCGATCCGGAGGGGATCGCGGGGGAGCTGCAGCGCGCGCTCGCGCGGGAGCTCAACTTCCACTTCGAGCGCAACGCCATGGAGCGGGTCCGGGCGGCGTTCGAGGGGGATGCGACGATCCGGATCCCGCGGACCTGGCGAGAGCTCTCCACCCGCCGGATGCTCGTGATGGAGTACATCGAGGGGACCCCGCTCGGGAGGGCGGAGCTCGGGGTCGAGGAGGGGAGCCGCACCGCCCGCGACTGTGCGCGTGCGCTCTTCCGCATGATCCTCCGGGATGGTCACTTCCACGCCGATCCCCACGGAGGGAACCTCATCCTCATGGCGGATGGCACGGTGGCGTGGATCGACTTCGGCTCGATGGGCCTGTTCACCCGGGAGCTGCGCCGCCAGCTGCTGCGGGTCCTCCGCGCGGTCGTCTCGCGCGACTACACGACCCTGTCCCGTCTCGTGCTCCGGCTCGGCCACCCCCGGTCTGAGATCGACTTCTTCGAGTTCAGTCAGGACATGGCCAGCCGCCTCGACCCCTACTTCGGCCTGACCCTGCAGGAGATCGACTTCCCCCGCCTCCTCTCCGAGCTGCTCGACCTCGCTCGGGATCACAAGATCAGCATCGCTCCCGGGCTCATCCTGATGACCCGCTGCATGGTGCTCGTCGAGGGAGTGGGGCTGCGCCTCGATCCCCGCTTCAACACGGCGGAGGAGCTCGAGCCGATGCTGCGCAAGCTCGTCGAGCAGCAGCTCCGCCCCGACCGGGTGGTGAGGGACATCGGAGAGCACCTCGCCGACAACCTCTCCGCGATCGCGGAGTACCCCCAGCAGGTGGGGGAGATCCTCCGGCGCGTCTCCCAGGGTCAGCTCCGGGTCGACACGCACCTCCAGGGGCTCGACCAGCTCGGGCGACGGTTCGAGTCCTCCTCGAACCGGGTCGTGCAGGCGCTCATCGTGAGCTCCCTGCTCGTCAGCTCGTCGCTGGTGATGGACATGGGAGTCGGACCGCAGCTCTGGGGGGTCTCGGGACTCGGCCTCGCGGGCTATCTCTTCGCGGGGCTGATCGGGGTGCGCATCCTCTGGGGGATGCTGCGGAACTGAGCTGTCGCGGAACTGAGCTGCCCCGAAACTGAGAGGCCCCGATCAGGCGTCCCCGCGGGCCGCCTCGATCATCGGGCGATACGCCTCGTGGGCCCGGACCGCATCGAGGTCCTCATCCCGATCCATGTGCTCCCACTCGTCGTAGCCGCGCTCGATGGCGGCGCGCAGGGCGGCGATCGCGTCGTCGAGGCGGCCGAGGAGGGAGAAGGAGCAGGCGAGGTTGTAGTGGAAGGTCGGCTCGGTGGGGCAGAGGCCGACAAGGCGCTGGTCGATCGACAGCCCCTTCTCGTAGTCCCCCTGACGGGTGTAGATGTCCCCGAGTCGGATGAGGCAATCGAGGTTGCAGGGGTCCTGCGCGATGGCGGCCTCGAAGAACTCGCGCTGGAACTCGCCTTCGAGCCGCTCCCGCACCCGGGGATCGAGCTGAATGGTGCGGTTCGGTCGACCCGATCGATGACCCATGGTTCCTGCTCCACCGGCGCCGGGGCCGGGCTCCTCTGCCTCTTTGCTCCTGCTGCATTCTTCGGTCGGACCGCCGCGAATCTAAAGGGCGGTCGGGGTCGAGGCGCCGAGCCCCTACCAGTGGCCTCGGCGGCGCATCCGGCGGAGCACCCCCTCGAGGGGAGCGTTCGGCGATCCCCCGTCCCCGTGGGCGAGGCGGAACTTCGCGTGATCCCGGGCGAGGTCGAAGCGGGGGAAGCCGGTCCCGGTTCGGGCGTCCCCCGGGTCGGCCTGTGCGCCGTCCGAAGGCCGCCCCGCCGCCGGCGAGAGATGGTGTCGCGTCATGTGGTGCTCCTCTCGCGTCCCCTTGGACGCCATTCAACCCCTCCCTCCGGGTCGGCGCAAGCCGTCCGAGGGGCTCCTTCACTCGCGCCTCCGTTGACCCCCTCCGGGTCCCTCACTACGATCTCCGATCGCCTCCGGGCGAGCTTCCCGAGGGAACGCCTCGGTGAGCCCGTCTCCGTGAGTGAATGCCGGCCGTCACCCCGCAGAGGGAGTCCCGAGTGAAGCCTCCGTATCCGATGCATCTCGATCCGACCGCCGAGGTCGCGCCACGCGAGCGGCGCGTCTACTTCGAGGTGTTCGGATGTCAGATGAACAAGCTCGACTCCGAGCTCATGCTCGAGTCGCTCGCGGCGCGGGGCTACCAGCTGACCCACGATCCGGCCGAGGCGAGCGTCATCCTCTACAACACCTGCTCCGTGCGCGAGCACGCCGAGGAGCGGGCGATCATGCGCCTCCAGACCTTCCGGGAGCGGAAGGAGCGGGAGCCGGACCTCGTCCTCGCCCTGCTCGGCTGCGTCGCCCAGCACAAGGAGGCCGAGCTGCTCGAGCGGATGCCCTACCTCGATCTCATCGTCGGCACCCGCGAGTTCGATCAGCTGCCGTCCCTCATCGATGAGGCGAGGGAGGCGTCGGAGCCGCGCCTCGCCACGGAGATGGACAGCCCCCTCGTCTTCCAGCGCCGGCGCAACCTCGGTCCCCAGCCCTGGCATGCCTACGTCTCGGTGATGCGGGGGTGCGACATGGTCTGCACCTACTGCATCGTGCCGACGACCCGGGGCAAGGAGGTCTCCCGCCCTCCGGAGGTGATCCTCGATGAGATCGAGCGCCTCGCCGGAGACGGGGTCCGCGAGGTGACCCTGCTCGGGCAGACCGTCAACTCCTACGGCAAGCGCCTCGGGGCGGGAGTGGGGCTCGACACCCTCCTGCGCGGCATCGAGGAGATCGACGGGATCGAGCGGGTCCGGTTCATCACGAGTCACCCGCGCTTCATGCGCCCGAAGCTGATCGAGGCGATGGCGGAGTGCACGAAGGTCACCGACTACCTCCACCTGCCGGTGCAGTCCGGCTCGGACACGATGCTGGCCCGCATGAAGCGGACCTACGACCGGGCCTTCTATCTCAAGACGATCGACCGACTCCGCGAGCGGATCCCGGGCCTGCACCTCGCCACCGACTTCATCGTCGGGTTCCCCGGGGAGACCGATGCGGAGTTCGAGGAGAGCCTCTCCCTCGTCCACGAGGTGGACTTCGATCACGGCTATGTCTTCCAGTACTCGCCCCGGCCGGGGACTCCCAGCCACGCCCTCGTCGATGATGTGCCTCGGGCGGAGAAGAAGGCGCGGAACCACGCGCTCCTGCGGGCGCTCGAGGAGAACGGCCGGCGCCGGAATCTCGACTGGGTGGGGCGCCGGGTCGAGGTGCTCGTCGAGGGGGTCAGCAAGCTGGACCCGAACCGCATGGCGGGCCGCGCCCGCGACTTCCGGATGGTCGTGTTTCCTCGCGCGCCGGAGGATCGGCCCGGCTGTTTCGTGGAGGTCGAGGTCGAGGAGACCACGGCGGGGACCCTCGTCGGGCGACGGATCGGGCCTCCTTCCCCCGACCCCATCCACCCCCGTCGCGCCTCGGCGGACCCGGGCGAGGTCCCCGGCACCCCGGTCGAAGTCTGACCATGGGGGGAGCCGGAGCCGAGGACGGGGATTCCGCGGCGCAGCTGCAGGCCGCCTGTCTCCCCGCGGCGATGGAGCGGGCGCTGGAGGTCGCGGTGCGGGGGCGGGGGTCGGTCGCCCCCAACCCGGTGGTCGGAGCCGTCGCGGTTCGTGACGGGGAGATCGTCGGGGAGGGGTGGCACGCCCGCTACGGAGGTCCTCACGCCGAGCGGGACCTCATCGCCCGGCTGACCGAGCGCGGAGGCCCCGACGCGTGCCGGGGTGCCGACCTCTACGTGACCCTCGAGCCCTGCGCCCATCACGGCAAGACCCCCCCCTGCACCGATGCCGTGATCGAGGCGGGCTTCGCGAGGGTCTTCGTCGGCTGCGACGACCCCAACCCCGAGACGAGCGGCCAGGGCTATGCCCGGCTCGCGGCCGCCGGGATCCCGGTGCTGCGGGATGTGGCCGGAGAGGCGGCCCGGGCGGTCGTGGCGGACTACCTCTGTCTGCGCCGGACCGGGCGAGCCCTCGCCACGGCGAAGTGGGCGATGACGGCGGATGGCCGCATCGCGAGCGCCGAGGGGGACTCCCGCTGGATCTCCTCCGAGGCGACCCGGGAGCTCACCCGGCGGGAGCGAGGGGGCCAGGATGCCATCCTCGTCGGCCGGGGGACGGTGGAGGCGGACGACCCGCTCCTCACCGCCCGCACCGATGGCACCATCGACCCGGTGCGCGTCGTCCTCGACTCCCGCTTTCGCCTTCCCCCCGAGTCCCGCCTCGTCCGGACCGCCGGTGAGACACCGCTCGTGGTCATCGGCTCCGCGGGGGGAGGGGAGCCCGGTCCCGATGAGGAGGCGCGGCGGCGCACTCTCGAGGCGCGCGGGGTCATCACGCTCCGCGTCGAGGCGGGCTCCGACCGTCGGCCGCGCCCCTCGGCGTTGCTCACCGCTCTCGGCGCGCTGCGGATCGACGACCCGACGATCGGGGTCCGCGGGATCGCCCATGTCCTCGTCGAGGGGGGAGCGGAGGTTCACGGCTCCTTCCTCGCCGACGGATGCATCGATCGGGCCCGGATCATCGTGGCCCCTCGGATCATCGGCGGGCGGGAGGCTCCCGGTCCGATCGGTGGGACGGGGATCCCGCGCATGGCGGACGCGCTCTCCCTCCGGGACCCTCGCTGGAGGGCGGTGGGGGAGGACCTGCTCCTCGAGGCCGCGCTCGGCCCCCTGGGAGTCGGCGAGAGCCCCTGACCCCGCCGGACCTGTTTCCGGGGCCCTGTCTCCGGGGCCCTGTCTCCGGCAGGTCGGCGCCGGAAGCCCGGGGGACCGGAGGCCGCATCCTCCTGAGGATGGTAATCTTCCTCAGCACATCCGCCCCCGGCCGAAGGTCCGGACGGCGTCCTCCTCTTCCCGACAATCGGCTCCTCCCCTCCGACCCCCCGCAGGTTTCGGAGCCGGGAGGTGATGCGCTCCGACTCGGGGCGTGGGGACGGGCGAGAGGGGTTCGCGCGCATGCTGATTCGTGCGGTCGGAGCTTGGGGTCGGGGGGGCGGTCTGCCGCTCCTCCTCGTGGCCCTGCTCGGGTGCCACGGCGCCGCCCCCTTGCGGCAGGCGGAGCGACTCCTCGCGGAGGGGGACCCCCTCGCCGCCCGCCAGCTCCTGCTCGGATCGGACGACCCCCGCGCCCTCCTCGCCCTCGCCGACCTCGAGGAGCGCCTCTTCCCTCATCACCACACCCGAGGACTCCGCGCCCTGTCGAACGGGGATCCCCTCGCCGCGACCCACGCCTTCGAGCAGGCCCTCGCGATCAGCCCGGGTCACGCGGAGGTGGAGCGCCTCCTCGAGGTCGCTCGGCGCCGCGCCCGGGAGCAGCGCGACCGACTCGCCGACCTGGGCGATGCGCTGGAGGTCCGTGACTGGCGAGCGGCCCTCGTCGCCGTCGCCACCCTCCCTCCCTCCACCCTCGGCCCGGCCTCGAGGATCCTCCTCGTGGATCAGCCTCGGGAGGTGGCCCCCGAGATCCGCCGCCGCCTCTTCGCGCGCCTCGAGCTCGAGGTGCTCTCCGCGGATCGGGAGGGTGATCTGGACGCGCTCGCCTCCTGGGTCCACGAGGCGGAGTCCGCCCTGCTGACGCGCGCTCCCGGCGAGGACACGATCGACCGAGCGCTCCTCGACGTCTCCGGGGAGTGGCGCACGATCCTCCACGCGCGGCTGACCGCGCGCGAGCACCGACGCGAGGCGGAGGCGGGCCTGCGCGAGGGGGAGCGCCTCGAGTCGTGGAGGAGCCTGCGACTCGCTCTGCTGCGCGACCCGGAGGACCAGGAGCTCCGCGAGTCGGAGTCCTGCCTGCGGAGGACCTTCCGCGAGAGGGTGCTCCTCGCGATCGATCGCGCGTCCCGACTCTGTGACCTCGAGGCCGCTCGCCTCGCGCTCCTCTGGATCGACGAGCTCGGCGAGGCCTGGCCGGCGGAGGCGACCGCGGAGCGCGCGGAGCTCGAGGAGTGGATCGCCGAGGAGCAGGATCGGGTCGCGTGGCGTCTCGAGGCGGAGGGCCATCTCGGTCACGCGCTCCTCGCGAGAGTGGAGGCGGCGGAGCTCGCTCCCACGACCTCACGAGGCGAAGCCCTCGCGGCGGTGATCGAGCGGATCGAGGCCCGCCCGCGACTCGAGGTGGTCGAGGACCGGATCGGGGGGGACCGGACGCCCTACGGGCGCCTCGAGGTGGTGCTCGGACCCCTGCGGGTGACGGAACGGATCGAGCGAAGCCGGATCGCCGAGCGCGCCGGATGGGTGCGCACCGGGACCCGATCCGCGCCGCGGCCGGGGGCCGGGACCGATGCCCGAAGGCTCCTCTCCGTGCTGAACGACACGATGGAGCTCCGCGACGCGTGGCTGGGAATGCCGCCGACCCGGGCGGGGCTCGGAGAGCGTCGCCTGCGCTTCCAGGTCGCTGAGCTGCGGCGGCTCGCCGATCGGATCGAGCGAAGGGCCGGCACCGAGGAGCTCGGAGTCTGGCGGGAGCAGCGGGTGGAGTGGATTCACGAGGAGTGTCGTCTCGTGGTGGAGCGATCGGTCCTCCTCCTGCGCGACGGGGAGCTCATCGGTGAGCGGACCCTCTTCGCCGAGGGCAGCTCCGCCGGGAGATTGCCGCACTCGACCGAGGAGGCCTCCGCGAAGGAGACCCGGATCGCCGACCTCGAGCCGGTCGCCGGGCTTCCCCCCGGGGTCCTGCCTCTCGCCACGGGGGTCGCCTCCTCCGAGCGACTGATCCTCGAGCTCGAGGCGGAGTGTCGTCAGCGCACCGTCGAGTGTCTCGACCGCCTCCGCCGGGCCGAGGTGGACCGTCTCGAGTGGGTCGCCCTCGAGCGCGCCCGCCGCGGGGATCGGGAGGGGGCGATCGAGGGCCTCGTGACCTCCTGGCTCCAGACCGATCGGGAGGACCCCGGCTCACGCGCGCGGCGGAGGATCCTCATCGGGGCCTGGACCGGACAGGTCCTCCGCCCCCTCGACCGGACCGAGGCGGGGGTCCCCGGGAGCTGACCGGGCCCGGAGGCTCCCCGTTCCTGCACCCCGGACCGAGCGCCGCTCCGGGCCTTCGGTGGATCGGCCCTCACGCCCTCGCCCCCTCCTGCGCCCCTTCCCTGCCCCGCAGCGGCGCGCCCGGTCGCGTCCAATCGCTTTCCTTCCACCGCCCCCCTTCGTATCCTCCGCACTCTCCAGCGTCTCGTCCGCGCTCGGCGACGTGCTCCTCCGCCCCGGCGGGGAGCCCGGTGCCTCCGGACCTCCCGAGTGGGTGGCCTTCGGGGTCCGCCCGGCCGCCGGTGGAAGCAAGGGGTGAAGCTCCGATGCTCGACATGAAGTTCATCCGCGCCAACCTCGATCGGGTGCGCGATGGTGCCCGCGCCAAGCGGTTCGAGGTCGACTTCGACCGCCTGATCTCCCTCGATGACCAGCGGAAGGAGATCCTCGGCGAGGAGGAGTCACTCCGGAACCGTCAGAAGACGGCGGGGAAGGAGATCGCCCAGCTCGACGGGGATGAGAAGCAGGCCGCGATCGCGGCCCTCGGCCAGATCCCCGACCGGATCAAGGAGCTGCAGGAGTCGCGGCGCGCCGTGGAGGAGGAGCTCGATGCCCTCGCCGCCCGCGTCCCCCAGC
>JAFMMO010000067.1 GCA_017859655.1 Pseudomonadota bacterium
CCGAGCCGAGCTCGACCGACAACTGCGCGATCGCCACCCTGACGGCGGACGCCGCGAGCGGTGACCTCTTCCCGGTGGGAATGTCGACCGTGACCTACACGACGACGGACATCCACGGCAACAGCACCTCCGCGAGCTTCACCGTGACGGTGAGCGACACCGAGGCGCCGGCGATCGTGGGCCTCCCCGCCGACATGACGCTCTCGAGCGACCTGGGCTTCTGCGGCGCGGTCGCGACCTGGACCGAGCCGACCTCGGTCGACAACTGCGCGATCGCCAGCCTGACGGCGGACGCCGCCTCCGGTGACTTCTTCCCGGTCGGGGTGACGACCGTGACCTACGCCACGACCGACATCCACGGCAACCTGACCGCGGCGAGCTTCACCGTGACCGTGATCGACACGGAGGCCCCGGCGATCACCGATCTCCCCGCGGACCTCGAGCTGACGACCGACGCGGGTCAGTGCGGCGCGGTGGCCACCTGGATCGAGCCGGGCTCCACCGACAACTGCGCGATCGCCAGCCTGACGGCGACCGCCGCTTCCGGTGACTTCTTCCCGGTCGGGACCAGCACGATCACCTACACGACGACCGACATCCACGGCAACGAGACCAGCGCGAGCTTCACGGTCTCGGTCACGGACGACGAGCTGCCCACGATCTCGGATGTCCCCGCGGACATCCTCCTCGAAGCGGACCTCGGGCTCTGCACCACGGCGGCCTTCTGGGCCACGCCGTCGGCGGCGGACAACTGCGGGATCGCCGAGCTGGTTGCCACCCACTCCTCGGGGGACACCTTCGCCCTCGGGACCACCACCGTTCAGTACACGACGGCCGATCTCGCCGGCAACTCGACCCAGGCGAGCTTCACCGTCACCGTGATCGACACCCAGAGCCCGCAGCTGATCGACGTCCCGTCCGACATGATCATGCCGAACCAGGCCGGTCAGTGCGGCAAGCCGGTCTCCTGGGCCGCGCCGAGCGCCGTCGACAACTGCGCGATCGGCTCCCTGACCAGCGATCACCAGCCGGGTGAGTTCTTCCCGGTGGGAGACACCACGGTCACCTACACCGCGGTCGATCCGAGCGGCAACAGCTCGCAGGCCTCGTTCACGATCACGATCGAGGACACCGAGCTGCCGACCATGCTGGTGGGCGCGGACCTCGTGCTCCCGGCTGAGGATGCCGTCTGCTTCGCGACCGTGTCCGTTCCGGTCCCGGCCGTCGCGGACAACTGCGGAATCGCCGAGCTGACGAACGACCTGACCGGCACCGCGGATGCGAGCGGGGTCTACCAGCGTGGCACCACCACGATCACCTGGACCCTGACCGACATTCATGGGAACACGGTGAGCGCCCTTCAGTCGGTCACCATCACCGTCGACGAGACCGACTGCAACGGCAACGGCACTCCGGATGTCTGCGACCTCGCGGACGGCGCGAGCGTCGACTGCAACCTCGACGGAATCCCGGACGAGTGTCAGACCGACTGCAACGGCAACGGCGTCCCGGATGACTGTGACATCGCGGCCTCCACCAGCGAGGACACGAACGCCAACGGCATCCCGGACGAGTGCGAGCCCGAGTTCATCCGCGGCGACGCGAACGGAAACGGGTCGCTTGAGTTCGTCGACGGGATCTTCCTCCTGCAGTACCTCACTGGCACGGGCGCCACGCCCGGCTGCCTGGACGCCGCGGACGTCAACGACGACGAGGCGCTCAACCTGGTCGACCCGATCTACCTGCTCCTCCACATCTTCGCGTCGCAGGCGCCGCCGCCGGCCCCGCACCTCGGGTGTGGAATCGACGGGAATGGCGTCTCGATCGGTTGCGAGACCTTCAACGCCTGTCCCTAGGTGAAGAAGCTGTCCGAACTGGCGGACTCCATCGGAGCGCGCCCGGGTCCCACGGACCCGGGCGCGCTCTCTTCACATCCGTTCTCGTGGTGTCTTCGTGGAGCTTGGACAGGTGGGTGTGAGAAGTCCTCATGGGCAGTCGGGGGCGGGGATCCCCGTCACCGAGGACAGACCGCACGAATGCTGAAGTCGGGCTCGATTGGACTATATGCGGATCTCCACCGAGCGATAGGATGAGGGATATTATCCCGCCCGCGTTGCATCCGACGCTGGCAACAAGATCTTCCGCATCGCTCCGGGCAGAGAGCGCTATCGGTTCTCGGGGCCCGTTGTCTGAACCAGGTGCGGAGAGAGACTCGGTTTCATTCGGTCGGCCCAGCGGGCGGACTCGTGGGGCTTATCCGCTATTGGGAGGGGTGTGCTCATGTTCAAGAACCAGCGATGCTCGGTCGGCGCACGACCGGAGCACGACCGTCGGGGAGACGGAGAGACGAGGACCGGCGTGGGTCTGGTCCATCTGGGGAGGGTCGCTTTCGCGCTCGTCCTCGCTCTGGGCATTCTCGGAGACTCTGCTTCGGCACAGACGGGCTGCGTGCCCGGCGCCGACTGCAACGGCAACAATGTCCTCGACAGCTGTGACATCACCTTCGGGACTTCGGACGACTGCGATCTCAACGGAGTCCCCGACGAGTGCGACATCGCGGCCGCTCCGAACCTCGACTGCAACCTCGACGGAATCCTGGACAGCTGCGTCCCGGTTCCGGATGCGCTGCTGACCAGCACCTTCGGGTTCACGGGCGGTGCGGGAGATGCTGTCGCGATCGACGGTGACGTGCTCGTCGCCGGTCTCCCCGGGGATGGAACGCTCGGTCTGAATGCGGGCGCCGCGCTCGTCTTCAAGAGGGTCGGGACCCGCTGGGTCGAAGAGGCTCTGCTCCTCGCCAGCGATGGAACCGGCAACGACCTCTTCGGCTTCTCTGTCGCCGTGGAGGGAGGGCGCATCGTCGTCGGCGCTCCGGGCCGCCACTTCGGCGGGCTCGAGAGCGTGGGAGCGGTGTACATCTTCGATCGCATTGGTGAGGCGTGGACTCAGACCGCGACCCTCACGCAGACCGTCCCCCTCGAGGGCGATCGTTACGGGGAGACTCTGGCCCTGCAGGGAGACCAGCTCCTCACGGGCGCGCCTCAGGAGCCGGATCTCCTCGTTGATCCACCCGGGCTCACCGGCGGGCGCGCGACCCTTCACCAGTACAACGGAACGAGCTGGGACCTCGTCCTCAACATCCAGCCGGGCGACCTGAACGATGGCGACCGCTTCTCGGCCGGCCTCGCTCTTGATGGCGACCTGATCGCCATCGGCGCTCCGGCGGAGACCGCGATCGGCGCGCCGCGCTCGGGGACGGTTCGCACCTACCAGCGGGTCAACGGCGTCTGGCTCCCGACCGCGCGGATCTTCGCTCCGCTCGAGCAGGAGGATGCCTTCTACGGCGCCTCGATCGGTCTCTCGAACGGTCGCCTCGCCGTCGGGGCCCCCGGTGCGTCCCTGGACAGCGGTGTCGTCTACACCTACGTTCGCGTCGGCTTCTCCTGGATCCTTGAAGCGTTCCTGTCCAGCCCGGATGCCGAGCCGAGCGGCTTCGGGCATGCTCTGGAGCTCAGCGGAACCGATCTCCTGATCGGCGAGCCGCTCGCCTCCGCCGCCGGCGGCGCCTACCTCTACGAGCGGACTCTCGGCTCCTGGATCCTCCGTCGGGACATCGTGCCTCTGGGCGCCGGCACCGGTGAACAGATCGGCTCGGCGGTCTCCATCGGAGACAAGTTCCTCGCGCTCGGCGCTCACGGGCTCCCGGGTGTCTACGCGATCTGGAGCTTCGATCCGATCGACTGCGATCTGGACGGGATCGAGGACCAGTGTGCCATCTCGAGTGGACTCGTCAGTGACTGCGACCTTGACGGAGTCCCGGATTCCTGCCAGCTCCTGGCCGGGACCGCCTCGGACTGCGACAACGATGGAGTCCTCGATTCCTGTGCCCTCGCGACCGGACTGGCCACTGACTGCAACCTCAACGGAGTGCTCGACAACTGCGAGCTCGCCCGGGGTGGTCTCGACTGCAACCAGAACGGCCTGCCCGACGACTGCGACCTCGATTGCAACGAGAACGGCATCCCCGATGACTGCGATCTCGTCAACGGGCTCGTCGGGGACTGCAACGGGAACCTCCTCCCCGACACCTGTGAGATCTCCCTCGGTCAGGTGCCGGACTGCAATGGCAACGGTACCCCGGACAGCTGCGACCTCGCGTCGGACACGAGCAACGACTTCAACCTGAACTCGATCCCGGATGAGTGCGACATCGCCTCGGGGGCCGAGCCCGATTGCGATGGCAACGGGATCATCGATTCCCAGGACCTCGCCACGGCCGCCGCACTGGACTGCAACGCCAACGGGATCCCGGACTCCTGCGACATCGCTTCGAACCTCAGCGACGACTGTGATCTGAATGGCGTGCCCGACGAGTGCGACTTCCTCACCGGCGCGCCCGACTGCAACGGAAACGGCGTCCTCGATGTCTGTGACATCGCGAGCGGCAGCAGCGCGGACTGCGACCTCGACGAGATCCCGGATGACTGTCAGTTCGCGGCCGGCGCTCCGGACTGCAACGGCAACGGGCGGCTGGATCACTGCGATGTCGCTCTGGGCGTGACGGTGGACAACACCCCGCCCGTGATCGCCGGCATGCCGGCGAGCGTCACTCTCGTCGCGGATCCCGGGACCTGCTCGGCCCCGTTCTCCTGGGCCGCTCCGACGATCACCGACAACTGCGAGCTCGTCGACAGCGCGATCTCCCACATCTCCGGCATGCTCTTCCCGGTCGGCACCACCACCGTCACCGCGACGGCGCTGGACAGTTACGGGAACACCTCCGAGTCCTCCTTCGACATCACCGTCGTCGATGATCAGGCTCCGGTCAGCATCAACGTGCCGGCGGACCTCACGCTCACGACCGGCCCGGGTCTCTGCACCGCGACCGGTGTCTATGCCATGCCCTCGACCGCGGACAACTGCGGGGTCGCTTCGGTGGTCTCCAGTCACCCGTCCGGGTCCGCGTTCCCGACCGGAACCACGACCGTCGAGATCACGACGACGGATGTGAACGGGAACTCGATCGTCGACGCCTTCACGGTGACCGTGACGGACGATGAGCTCCCGTCCATTCTCGGGATGCCCGGGAGCCTGAGCGCCTCGAACGACACCGGGCTCTGCGGAGCCGTCGTCTCCTGGACCGCGCCCACCTCCACCGACAACTGCGGGATCGCCTCGCTCGTCTCCACGGCCGAGCCGGGGGACACCTTCCCGGTGGGTGAGACACAGGTGAGCTACACCGCGACCGACCTGAGCGGGAACTCAACGACCTCGAGCTTCCTGGTCACCGTCCTCGACGGCGAGCAGCCGAGCATCAGCTCCCTGCCGGCGGACATCCAGCTCACCACCGACGCCGGTCAGTGCGGTGCGGTGGCGGTCTGGGCCGAGCCGCTCTCGGCCGACAACTGCGAGATCGCGAGCTTCACTGCGGACCACACCGCGGGTGACTTCTTCCCGGTCGGCGCGACCACCGTCACCTACACGGCCACGGACATTCACGGCAACTCCGCCGCTGCAGCGTTCCAGGTCATGGTGTCGGACCTGCAGGCACCCACGATCACGGGTCTGCCGGAGAGCATGGTCCTCACCACGGACCTCGACCAGTGCGGGGCCGTCGCGAGCTGGCTCGAGCCTTCCGCGAGCGACAACTGCGGACTCGCGTCCCTCACCGGGACCTCCTCGCCGGGGGGCTTCTACCCGGTCGGGCAGACCACCGTCACCTACACGGCGAGCGACATCTACGGCAACTCCACCGCCGACAGCTTCACGATCACCGTCCACGACGCTCAGCTGCCGACGATCACGAACGTGCCCGGGAACATGACTCTGACCGCGCAGCCGGGGCTCTGCACCGCCGTCGCGACCTGGGGCACTCCGATCGTCGGCGACAACTGTGTGATCTCCACCTTCTCGGCCACGGCGTCGCCGGGTGACTCCTTCCCGGTGGGGACGACCGCGGTACAGTTCTCGACCTCCGACCTCGCCGGGAACTCGGTGAGCGCGAGCTTCAGCATCACGGTGCTGGACGAGGAGGCCCCGACCCTGGCCAGCATGCCGTCCAACGTCATCATGACCAGCGCTCCGGGAGAGTGCGGCGCCCTCGCCAGCTGGATCTCACCGGTCGCTCTGGACAACTGCTCCGTGGCGACTCTCGAGGCCACCGCGGCGGTGGGAGACTTCTTCCCCGTCGGCACCACCACGGTCGAGTTCACCGCCACGGATGCGACCGGGAACAGCTCGAGTGACAGCTTCACGATCACCGTGACCGACAACGAGGCTCCGACGATCACCGGTTTGCCCACCAACGTCTCTCTCACCAACGATGCCGGGGTCTGCGGAGCTGTCCATGCATGGACGGAGCCGACGATCGCGGACAACTGCGGGGTCGACTCCATCAGCTCCACTCACGCCTCCGGTGACCTCTTCCCGCTCGGGACCAGCCAGATCACCTACACGGTGGTCGATCTGCATGGGAACAGCTCGTTTGCGAGCTTCACGATCTCCGTGACCGACACGGAGGCGCCGACCTTCGCCGACATGCCGGCTGACATGACCGTCAGCACGGATGGCGTCCAGTGCGGCGCCTCGGTCATGTGGACCGAGCCGACGATCACCGACAACTGCCTGCTCGATCTGCAGTTCTCCGACAGTGATCCGGGGGACATCTTCCCGCTGGGCACGACGACGGTGAGCTACCTCGCGACCGATGTCTACGGAAACACCTACAGCACGAGCTTCGACATCACGGTCGTCGATGCGAGCGGCCCCCAGATTCACGGCCTCGAGGACCTCGTCGTCCCCGCCCAGCCCGGCGCCTGCAGCGCGGCCGTGACCTGGCCCGCCGTGACGGCCACGGACGACTGCTCTCTGGACACCCTTGTCACGGACACCACTCCGGGGAGCACCTTCCCGGTGGGGACGAGCACCGTCACCTACACCGCGACCGACATCTTCGGAAACGTGACGACCGCTGGTTTCACGGTCACCGTCCTCGATGATCAGGGACCCGCAATCCTCGGTCTGCCGTCCGATGTGGTCCTCAGCAGCTCCAATTCGGAGTGCGGCTCCCTCGTGAGCTGGACCTCGCCCACCGCGAGCGACGACTGCGGGGTCAGCTCGCTGACCGGCTCCCACACTTCGGGTACCTACTTCGCTGCCGGTGACACGATCGTCAGCTACACCGCCACCGACATCCACGGCAACAGCACCACGGCGAGCTTCACCATCACGGTGACCGATCTCGCCGCGCCGACGCTGCTCGGTGTGCCCTCCGACATCACGCTCTCCAATGACCCGGGAGCCTGTGGCTCCGTGGTCAGCTGGGCGTCTCCGACTTCCACCGACAACTGCGGGGCCACGGTCACCTCCGACCATGCCCCGGGGGAGCTGTTCGCGGTCGGAGAGACCGTCGTGACCTACACGGCGAGCGACGCGCAGGGCAACACCGACACCGCCTCCTTCACGATCACGATCGTCGACATGGAGGCGCCGACCCTGACCGGGCTCGCGGACGTGACCGTCCCGGCCGGGCCGGGCACCTGCAGCGCGACCGCCACCTGGGCGGCCCCGACGAGCGATGACAACTGCTCCGTGGCGAGCGTGACCTCGAGTCACGCCCCCGGCGACAGCTTCCCGCTCGGCGAGACCCTCGTCAGCTATGTCGCCACCGATGTCTCGGGGAACACCACCAGCGTCGCGTTCACCGTGACGGTGGCCGACCTCGAGGCGCCGATGATCGCCAACATCCCGACCGATCTCTCCCTGCCGAGCGAGCCCGGGCTCTGCGGCGCCACGGTCACCTGGATGGAGCCGATGGTCACCGACAACTGCGGGGCCTCGACCCTCACCGGGACCGGGTCGCCGGGACAGGTGTATCCGGTGGGTGAGTCGACGGTCTACTACACCGCCATCGACGCCTCCGGCAATGTGGCCGAGGCGAGCTTCACGATCACGGTGCTCGACAGCCAGGGACCGGAGATCGTCCTCTTCGACCCGACGGCGATCGTGCCCAACCTCAACATGTGCGATATCACGATCTCCATCCCCGAGCCGGAGGCGACCGACGCCTGCGGCGGTCCGGTGGAAATCGTGAACGACTTCACCGGGACCTCCGACGCCAGCGGCTCCTACCCGGCGGGTCAGACCCTCATCACCTGGACGGCGACCGACAGCGAGGGGAACAGCACCAGCGTGACCCAGCTGATCGACACCTCGACCGATGCTCCGGACTGCAACGCCAACGGCGTGCTGGATGCGTGCGAGATCCTCGTCACCCCGGGGCTCGATGCCGATCAGAGCGGCGTCCTCGATCAGTGCGAGTCGCTCTTCGTGCGCGGTGACGCCAGCCGGGACGGCCTCGTCGACATCGCCGACATCATTCAGATCCTCTCCTATCTCTTCCTGAACGGCAGCGACAACAACTGCTCGACGGCGTTCGATGTGACGGACGACGGGCAGGTGGAGATCGCGGATGCCATCAACCTCGCGAGCTTCCTCTTCCAGGGTGGCCCGCCCCCTGCCGCCCCCTCGCTGGAGTGCGGTCCGGACCTCACCCCGACTCCCGGGCTGGTCTGCTACGGCTCCGTCTGCCCCTGATCGGGAGCGACGGCTCACTCTTCCGGAAGCCCGGAGCGACCATCGGTCGCTCCGGGCTTCTCTCCTTTCAGGAGGGGGCGCGGTGACTTCATCCTGCGTCTCCCTCGGCGGAGGGCGGGCCGGCGGGTAAGCTCCCCGAAGCCCGCTGGGGGGCTGGCCGGACGGGTGAGGCGCGAGCGGAGGTGTGGAGTGGTCTCGGAGTCGGAGAGGTGGGTCGATCTCGAGGTGCGCCTCGCCTATCAGGATCGAACGATCGAGCAGCAGGCGGAGGCGCTCCTCGAGCAGGGTCGCCGACTGGAGGAGCTGGAGAAGCGCGTGGCCGCCCTCATGCGACGCTTCGAGGACGGCCCGCGAGAGGAGACCGGGAGCGGCCCGGGGCCGGAATGAGAAGGAGCCGCGAGCGGATCGATCCGCTCGCGGCTCCTCTCCCGTGTCTTGAGCGAGTCGGGGCAATCACTCCGCCTCGAGCTCCTCCTCCTCGCTCTCGTCGAACAGCTCGGGGGCGAGCTCTTCCAGGGCCTCGGCGAGGACGCTGATCATCGCCAGCATGTCTCCCGCTTCGCAGCGTCCGCTCTCGGCGAGCTTGGCGACGGAGGACTGGACCTTCGTGAAGAACATCTCGTCCATCCGGTCGAGCTGCTCCTCGCTCGGGGGATCCGCCGCATCCGGCTCCTCGATCACGTGGCCGAGGACCTCCTGCTCGATCTCCCCCTGCAGCTCCTCGAATCCCTCGAGAAGGCTCTCGAGCGCGTTCTCGATCATCTCATGGCTCATGAATGCCGACCTTTCCTGGGTTGGGCCCGTCTCGGAGGGAGCGCCCCCCCGGAGCCGGACCGGCCGATTGTAAGCCGTTCGGAGCGGAGGACACTCGATTCCTGTCGAGGAAACGAAAACGGGGACCCTCCGAGTGGGAGGGTCCCCGCCTGCGGAGAGAGGGTTGCAAGGACCGATGCTCAGTCCTTCGAGTCCTTCTTCTGGGCGTTCTCCTTCTCCTGCGCCTTCTGCTTCTCCTCGAGGGCGCGCTGGAAGGGGGTCTTCCCCTCCTTCGTCTCCGCTCGGGCCTTCCAACCCGCCTCGACCGCCTCGAGGGCGGCCGCCGGGTCCTTCTTCAGGCCTCGGATGCAGCCCTTGCAGCAGACCTTCAGGAGGCGGTTCCCGACGATGACCTCGAAGGTCTTGCCCGCCATGTCTCCCTCATCGAGAGGCTCGCCGGAGACGACGCAGGTGGTCAGGGGGTAGTCCTTGGACTGGGTGGCGGTGATCCGGATGTCCAGCTTCTTCAGGAAGGGGGCCGGGTTCGCCTTCACCTTGCGAGCGCAGTTGTTGCAGCAGAGGCGGACGAGGGTGTTCTTGACCACCACATCCACGGCGTCCTCGCCGAGGCGCTCGCCGGCGACGACGCAGGTGTCCATCGGATAGGTGGGCTTCTGCTGGGCGATGATCCGCTTGTCGACGCTCTCGGCGATCTTGTCGGTCTGCTTCGCGAGGCGCCCGTCGCACTTGGCGCAGCAGAGGCGGTACTCCCGCCCGTCCACGACCTTGGTGACCGGATCGCCCATGCTGCCGAGCTCGGACTTCTCGGCCACCGCGCAGGTCCCGAGGGGATAGAGGGGCAGTCGGTCGGCGGCGAACACCGCGGGCGAGGCGATCAGCAGGGCGAGCAGGAGCGGTCTCGTCGTTCTCATCATTTCGCTCTCCTTCCAAGGAGGCATGCGTCCGGGTCCGGGGGTCCCGGGGTGACCGGGACCGGGGTCGTGAAGCTCCCCCGACGGCCGCGGCCAGGGGGGGATTTCAAGGTTCCTGCATTCCGACGGGGGATCCGCGAGATCTCCCACGCCGGGCTTCAATCGAGTCGACACGCCCCCGGCCCCCGGGGGTCTCCGCAGCTTCCTCAGCCCGAGGGGACGGAGGCCGCGGGGGTCCGCCTCGCGGTCGGAGCTGCACCGCCGACCGCGAAGGTGGAGAGGAGCCGCTCGACCGCGGGAGAGGAGCACCCGGGGCAGGCCGGGTCCTCGCTCGCGCGAGCGAGCCATTCGAAGCGGGTGTCACAGACGGTGCAGCGGAGGTCGTGCAGCGGCATGGGCTCCTCCTACTCCCCGCTCGGGGGATGGAGGCGCAGGGAGCCACGCACCGCGAAGTGGTCGCTGTATCCCTCGGACCAGCGGCCGCCGTAGCGACGGAACCAGTGGGGGGGGCGATGGACGTGGGAGTCGTTTCGAAGCTCCGCCCGATCCACCACCTCGAAGGACCCCTCCACAAAGGAGAATCCCACCTCATCGAGCATTCCGCGGGAGACGATCGCCTGATCGAAGACGTTCCACCCCGCCCGGTAGTAGAGGGTCCCCCGATCGGGCGTGGCGAGCACGCTCCAGCTCGGATTGAACAGGCGGGTCCGTCCGCGATCACCCTCGAGCGCCTGCTTCCCGCGCACGGCACCGAGATGCTCGACGAGGGACGGGTCGTGGGGATCGTCGTTGAAGTCTCCGAGGAGGAGGATGTCTCCCTCTCGACCCTGGTCGCGCGCCGCGTCGAGTCTCGCGGTCACGATCCGACGGACGGTCTCGGCGGCGGCCTGGCGGTGCGGAGCGGACTTCTCCCTGCCTCCGGAGCGGCTCGGCCAGTGGTTGACGAGGACGGTCAGCGGCTCGTCCTCGGCCACGAGACGCACCTCGAGAATCCCACGGGTCGGAGGGACGTCCTCGCCGAGGTCGACCTTCCAGACATGGATCGCCCGCTCCTGCTCCGCGACCGAGAAGGGAGCCCGGTGGAGGAGCCCGAGATCGATGCCCCGCTTGTCTCCCGCGTCGAGGTGGGCGATCGCGTAGCCATGCTCGGCGAGCGCGGGATGCCGGACCAGATCCTCGAGGACCCGACGGTTCTCCACCTCGCAGACCCCGAGCAGGTCGACATCCAGCTTCGCGATCATCCGGGCGAGGTGATCGACCTTCCGCTCGTAGCGCTCCGGGGTCCACTCCTTCTCGGGGAGGTATTCGTCGTCGCCGGGGTTCCTGGGGTCATCCTCGGTGTCGAAGAGGTTCTCCAGGTTCCAGAAGGCGAAGGAGAGGGAGCGCGCGTTCGTGTCGGCGGACTCCTCCCCCGCGGGGGCGGAGGGGTCGACCACGGCGGCGCCCGCCCCGACCATGAGGCCGAGGAGGAGCAGGGGGACCCGGAGTGTCTTGACGACGGAGCGGTGCGTCATCGAGGTCTCCTTCTCGAAGCGGGGCGCGAGACCGACCGCGCGAGACCGACCGATCGGGCCGAGCCTCGCATGGGGGCATTCTCACACGGCCCCGGCGGCTCTGCCACCGGATCGAGCTCCCGCCCGCCTTGGAGCGGGGGTGGGGGTGTGGTCCAATGCCGCGCCGTCCGGTGGACGGTGCCTCTGAGGTACCTCGCGCCCGCGGAGAATCGGAAGGAGACGAGCATGCTCGGGAGAACGACCCTCATCTTCACCCTCGGAGTCCTCGGAGGCTGGATCCTCCTCGGAGGCGCGGGGAAGGCGATCGCGCAGGTGATCACCGGCCTCTGGGCCTCCCATCAGGTGGAGGAGAGCTATCGGATCTCGATCGGGGTCGATGCCAACGGCAAGCCGCGCCGCGATGGCAAGGTCGACGAGCTCCGCACCCACTACAACCTGCCGATCCACTACGGAAACCTGATCGGGATCACGGGTCACGACGGGGCGGCGGTGTTCTGGTACCAGGACAACACGGGGGTCGTGCGCAACGCGATCGTCCCGGATGCGGCCACCGCGCTCTCCCGGATCGGATACACCGACACCAAGGAGCTGGAGCTCGATCCGATCCAGTAGGTGTGACCGCCCGGGAGAGTGGGTGTCGGTCCGGGGGCTAGTCCTCCCGGATCGCCCCCTCGGGCCCCCGCACGAAGGCGAGGATCTCCTCGCCGCGCCGCTCGGCGTCCGCCTCCCCGAGCTCGATGAGCCGGCCGAGGTAGTCCGGCTGGAACATGAGCATGCTCAGCGAGTCCGGGCTCCGGGTGTCGCGCGTCCCCAGCCCCCGCTCCATGAACCGGAACGGCTGGGGCAGGCTCGCCTCGTAGTCTCCGGCGAGCTGGCCGAGATTCCGACTCGGGCGACTGGTGAAGAGCTGGACCGGGCGGAGGGGGCCCCGGTGCTCCTCCGGCACGAGCTCGAGGAGCTTGTTCAGCCTCTCGAGGTTCGTGGCGTCCGACTCGAGGGCGTCGAGGAAGATCGCGTTGAGCATGACTCCGGCCACCTGCGCCGGCGGCGGGTAGCCGTGGATCATCGAGATCCCCTCCTCGTCCCGCCGGGGGAGATAGCGGGTCGAGACCGCGAGCACCTTCGTGGCCCCGAGATGCAGGGCCGGCGAGAGAGGGGCCGTCTGGCGGATGCCGCCGTCTCCGTGCCACTGCTCCCCGATCTGGATCGCCGGGAAGAAGAAGGGCAGGGCGGAGCTCGCCATGACATGGTCGAGGGTGATGCTCGCGGGGGCGCCGCGCCGGTGGGGGCGATCCCAGCGGTCGGCCTCGTTTCCTTCCACCCAGGTCACCGAGCGTCCGGTCCCGTAGTTGGTGCTCGTCACCGCGACGGCGAGGAGCCGACCGGCCTCGATGTTCTCGCGGATCCCGGGGATCTCCTCCGAGTCTCCCGCGGTCGCCCTCAGCGCTCCGCGGAGATAGATCCGCAGGGGCTCCGTGTCGACGAGGCCCCGGGGATCGGGCCCGACCTTCCGACCGCCGCTGACGAGCCGGAGTCCCCACTGGAGAGCCGTGCGCAGCAGCACCGAGCCCTCGCCTCGGAAGACCTGATCGACGGTCAGGTGCCGCCAGAGCTCGGTCAGGGACTCCACGGCCTCGCGGAAGGGGCCGGGGTGGGACGCGAGATGCACCGCGTTGATCGCGCCGGCCGACGTGCCCGTCAGGATGGGAACCTCGAGATCGGGGATCTCACGGGCGAGGAAGCGCAGGAAGCCGACCTGATAGGCCGCCCTCGCTCCTCCACCGCCGAGCACCAGCCCGAGCCGATCTGTCGAGTCGCTCAAGTACATCCAGCTCCCCCGAAGTGCAGGGAGTCTCCGGTCCTGGCCCGGGACTCCGCCCGTCAAGCATCGCATCCTGGGGCGGGAACGGTCGACTCCGACGGGGCGGGGGCCTTCCGCCCGCCCTCGGAGGGGGCACCTCCGGCGCCCTCGAACGGCCCGCAGGCGACCGGGATCCGCCGCCGGGGAAGCCTCAGGATCCGATCCCTCGCCCGGGAGCCCCGTGTTAGATTGGCGGGACTCGCAACCAGCGAACGGAGGTCCCGAGTGTCCCTCTTCATGCCCGTGAACCTGACGAAGTGGATCGAGGAGAACAAGGCCGCGCTGAAGCCCCCGGTGGGGAACAAGATGGTCTGGAGGGATGAGCGGGGCACGATCATCATGGTCGTGGGTGGCCCCAACGCCCGGAAGGACTACCACGTCAACGCGACCGAGGAGTTCTTCTATCAGATCCAGGGGGACATCACCCTCGGGATCATCGACCCCGAGACGGGGAAGCCCGAGGACATCATCATCCGCGAGGGTGAGATCTACCTCCTTCCCGCCTTCGTCCCGCACTCTCCCCAGCGCCCCGCGAACACGATCGGCCTCGTGGTCGAGCAGCCGCGTCCGGAGGGAGTCAAGGACAAGCTCCAGTGGTACTCCGACGACACCCATGAGCTGGTCCACGAAGCGGAGTTCACCCTCGAGAACATCGAGACCGACCTGAAGCGGATCATGGGGGAGTTCTGGTCGAACGAGGAGCTGCGGACCTGCAAGTCGACAGGGAGCGTTGTCTCTCCGCCGACCGAGGCGCAGCCGCCCCCTCCGGCCTAGGTCGCGACCCGGCTCGACTCCCGATCCTCGCTCGGTGGCCTCCGGGCGAGGATCGCTGCGTAGGAGGCCAAGCGGCGGCCCGGGCCCGACCCCGGCCGACGACCCTCGAGAACACGCTCCGCTCCCCGGCTTCGGCGGGCGGCGCACCCGGAGACAGCGATCATGGGCTTCACCTGCGGAATCGTCGGACTCCCCAATGTCGGCAAGTCGACGATCTTCAACGCGCTGACGAGCGTCGGCGCGGAGGCGGCCAACTTCCCCTTCTGCACCATCGAGCCGAACCAGGGGATCGTGAGCGTCCCCGACCCGCGGCTCTCCGACATCGCCCGGTTCATCCCTCCCCAGAAGATCGTGCCGACCACGATGACCTTCGTGGACATCGCGGGGCTGGTGGCGGGGGCGTCCAAGGGGGAGGGGCTGGGGAACAAGTTTCTCGCCCACATCCGCGAGACGAACGCGATCGCCCACGTGGTCCGCTGCTTCGACGATGAGAACATCGTGCATGTGGATGGGTCGGTCGATCCTCTCCGGGATGTGGAGGTGATCGACACCGAGCTGATGCTCGCGGATCTGGAGACCGTGGCCAAGCGCATGGAGGGCCTCCGCAAGAAGACGCGCTCGGGGGACAAGGAGATCCTCAAGACCCTCGAGGTCGCGGCTCCGGTCCAGGAGGCACTGGAGGCGGGGCGCTGCGTGCGTTCATTGGACCTGAGCGAGGATGTCCGCGCGAGGCTCCGGGACTTCCACCTCATCACCCAGAAGAAGGTGATGTACATCGCGAACGTCGACGAGGCGGGGCTCGCGGACCTCGACGGGAACGAGCACTACCAGAAGCTCGTCGCCCACGCCGAGGCGGAGGGGGCCACGGTCACCGCGCTCTGCGGGAAGACCGAGGCCGAGATCGCGGAGCTGGAGCCCGAAGAGAAGTCGGAGTTCCTCGCGGACCTCGGCATGAAGGAGTCCGGCCTCGATCGCGTCATCCGGGCGGGCTACACCCTCCTCGACCTGCGGACCTACTTCACGGCGGGGGAGAAGGAGGTCCGGGCCTGGACCTTCCCGGCCGGAGCCACGGCGCCCGAGGCCGCGGGCGTGATCCACACCGACTTCGAGCGCGGCTTCATCAAGGCGGACGTCTACCACTACGACGACCTGATGAGGCTGGAGAGCGAGGCCGCGGTGAAGGAGGCCGGCGCGATGCGCCTCGAGGGGAAGAAGTACCTCGTTCAGGACGGGGACATCATGCACTTCCGCTTCGCGGTCTGAGGCCGCGCCCGGGGGCGATGGTCCTCTCGGCTCGATGGGGGCGGAGGACCGCGGTAGGATCCGGCGGGCGCGCCCGCGCGCCTGCTAAGTCCACAGCCCTATTGGAGAGTGACAC
>JAFMMO010000272.1 GCA_017859655.1 Pseudomonadota bacterium
AGAGCGTCTTCCGCACCCCCGCCTTCCCGCGCTTCCTCCAGGGCGCGGCGCGGCGCCAGCGCTCCATCGCCTGCCTGCACCCCCTCGCCGCCCACGACCAGCCGGTCTCCCCCGACCTCGAGATCGCGCAGAAGGTCGCGGCGCGGGTGCCGGGGCTGGAGATCGTCGATCGCAGCGACGCGGTCGCCCAGCTCCGCGCGGTGAAGTCCCCGGCGGAGATCGCCTGCCTCGCCCACGCGGTGGAGATCACCGCCCATGGGTTCGCGGCGGCGCTCGGGATGATCCGCCCCGGGATCCGGGAGTTCGACATCGAGGAGGCGCTCCACCACGGCTACCGCACCCACGGCGCCCGCGGCCCGGGGTACGGCACCATCGTCGGCTCCGGTCTGCAGGGGACGGTGCTCCACTACCGGGCGAACTCCGCCGAGGTCCTCGACGGCGAGCTCATCGTCATCGACTCCGGCGCGCGCTTCGGCGAGGGGGAGGGAGGCTACGGCGCGGACATCACCCGCACCTTCCCCGCGAACGGTCGCTTCACCGAGCGCCAGCGCGAGATCTACTCGATCGTGCTCCGCGCCCAGGAGGCCGCCATCGCCGCCTCCGTCCCCGGCGCCACCTTCGACCAGATCGATGGCGCCGCCCGCACCATCATCCAGGAGGCGGGGTTCGGCGACGCCTACATCCACGGCATCGGCCATCACCTCGGCCTCGAGACCCACGATGCGACCCCGCCCGGTCCGGTGGAGGAGAACGCGGTGATCACCATCGAGCCGGGGATCTACCTCCCCGACGAGCGCCTCGGCGTCCGCATCGAGGACGATGTCCGCGTCGCCCCGGGCGGCGGGGAGATCCTCGGGCCGCCGATCCCGAAGGGGATCGACGAGATCGAGGCGATGATGGCGGGGGGGCGCTGAGGATGGCGATCACCATCGAAGAGGCGCGGGGGATCCTCGACACGATGATGGAGAGCCCGGCGCTGCGCGCCCATGTCCGCTCGGTCGAGCTCGTGATGGCGGCCCTCGCGGAGAAGTACGGGGAGGACCCGGAGTCGTGGGCGGTCACCGGGCTCCTCCACGACGCCGACTACGAGCGCTGGCCGGAGGAGCACCCCAAGCGGATCACCGCGCTCCTCGAGGAGCGGGGCGAGACCGCCATCGCCCACGCGATCCACTGCCACTACACCCAGTGGGGCTACACCTGCGAGAGCCTCCTCGACAAGGCGCTCCTCGCGAGCGACGAGCTGACCGGGCTCATCATCGCGGTCGCACGCCTGCGCCCGAACCGGCTGCAGGACCTCACGGCGAAGTCGGTGAAGAAGAAGCTGAAGGACAAGGCGTTCGCCCGGGGGGTCGACCGCGAGGAGGTCCGGATCGGGCTCGAGGTCCTCGGCGTCACCCCCGACGAGCACATCACCTTCATCATCGAGGCGCTCCGTCCCCACGAGGAGGAGCTCTTCGTCTGAGCCCCCTCAGGGCTCCCCGACCCGGTCCGCCGCCGCATCGCCATCCTCCCCCGCCGGGCTCAGCGCCTCGAGGAACGCGACGAGGAACCCGATCTGCGCCTCGGTGAGCTCGAGGGGCACGAGCTCCGCGGCGAGCCCCGGCGCCTCGCGGTTCCCCCCCCGGTCGTAGAACTCGACCACCTCCCGCAGGGTCGCGAAGCGGCCGTCGTGCATGTAGGGCGCGGTCTCCGCCACCCCCCGCAGCGAGGGGGTCTTGAAGCGGCTCTCGTGCTCCGCCCTCCCCGTCGCGAAGAAGCGCCCCATGTCCGGCTCGTCGGCGAGGTAGGCGACCCCGGTGTTGTGGAACTCCTCGTCGGAGAGGTTCGACCCGGAGTGACAGCGCCAGCACCCGCCGCGGCTCTCGAAGATCCAGAGCCCCTGGCGCGCCGCATCGGAGAGCGCGCCGTACTCTCCCGCGTGGAAGCGATCGACCGGGGAGTCCCCGTTCAGCAGGACGCGCTGGAACGCGGCGAGCGCCCGGGCGAGGTTCGTCGCGGTGAGGGACTCCGCGTCCTCGGGAAACGCCGCCGCGAAGCGGGCGACCATCGCCGCGTCCCCGGCGAGACGGGCGAGGGCGGTCGCCACCGGCAGGTCGAGCTCGAAGGCGTTGTCGAACGGCTCCAGCGCCTGCTCCTCGAGAGTGCTCGTGCGACCATCCCAGAACATCGAGCGGCCGTAGGCGCGGTTGAAGAGACTCGGGGCGTTGCGCGCCCCTCGACGGCCGTCGAGCCCCACCGCCCGCGCATCCGGGCTGGCGAGGCCATGCTCCGGGCGATGGCAGGTCGCGCAGGAGACGCTCTCATCCCGGGAGAGGCGCGGATCGAAGAAGAGCGCGCGGCCGAGGGCGACCTTCTCCGGGGTGGTCGGGTTCTCCGGCGGCGGCGGGGGGGGCGCGTCGAGCCCGAGGGGGATCGCCCCCGACCCGAGGTCCTCGGGGAGGGTGTCCGCAGGGAGCGGCGGGGCTCCGCCTCCGACGGGGAGGGCCCACACACCCGGGAGGAGCACGACGACCGGGAGAGTCAGGAGCGCGAGGGAGAGGGCGAGCCTCATCGTGCACCCTCCCCACCGTGAGCGGGGCCGCTCCCGACGATCGGCACCTTGCTCGGCTCCCCCACCACCTCGCGGACGAAGGTCGGCACTCCGTAGCCGGGGAGCTCCGCCCGCAGCGCCGCGACGAGCCGCCGCCCCTCCTCCTCCGGCACCTCGAAGTGGGCGGCGCCCTCGACCGGGTCGAGCTGGTGGAGGTAGTAGGGGAGCGCGCGGGCATCGAGGAGCCGCCGGGAGAGCGCGGCGAGGGTCGCCGCGTCATCGTTCACCCCGCGCAGGAGCACCGCCTGGTTCAACACGGGGATCCCCCCCCGCACGAGCCGGGTGAGCGCGTCGCAGCACGCTCCGTCGAGCTCGTTCGGGTGGTTCGCGTGGACGACCACGGTCGGCGCGAGGCGGGTCCCCCCGAGGGCCTCGACGAGGGCGGCCGTCACCCGCGCGGGGATGACGATCGGCAGGCGGGTGTGGACGCGCAGCCGCCGCAGGTGCGGGATCGACGCGAGGCGGGCGGCGAGCGCGCCGAGATGTCGGTCGCTGTGGATGAGCGGATCCCCCCCGCTGAGGATCACCTCCTCGAGGTCGGGGCTCCCCTCGATCTCGCGGAGCGCCGGCTCCCACGCCTCCGGTCCGGCGGGGGCCGCGTCGTAGGGGTAGTGGCGACGGAAGCAGTAGCGGCAGGAGACCGCGCACACTCCGGAGAGGATGAGGAGCGCCCGCCCCGGGTACTTCTGGAGCATCCCCGGCGCCCGCTCCGCCCCGGACTCCCCCACCGGGTCGCGGGAGTAGCCGGCCGGCCCGCGCTCCTCCTCCTCGGCGAGGGGAAGGAGCTGCCGCAGGATCGGGTCGTCGAGGGCGCCCGGCACGATGCGCGCGAGGAGGGGCTCAGGCGCGACCACCGGGAAGAGCCGATGGCTGCGCCGCGCACCCTCGCGCCACGCCTCGGGGAGCCCGAGGCGGTCGATGAGCGCATCCGGGTCACGCACCGCCGCGCGCAGCTCGGCGCGCCAGGTGCGCTCGGCCTCCTCCCCGGCCCCGCGGGGCGCGGAGGTCGGCTCCACGGGTGCAGCGGATCCGGGGACGGCGTGCACGCGGGCTCCTCATCCATCGAGTTCAGGCGGCGGGTTCAAGCGGCGGGTTCCGGCGGCTGCCTCCGGCAAACGGGATCGCGCCGCCGCTCCGCGCAGTCTCTCGCGAGCTTGCCTCGATGTCCACTGCCGCCGGCGGCACCGGCGTAGACCCCACGGCGGCGGTTCAGCCCGGGA
>JAFMMO010000273.1 GCA_017859655.1 Pseudomonadota bacterium
TGCGGTCCTCCTCCCAATCGACGATGGCGAGCGACCGCCCGAGGCTCTCTCCCCCCTCGTCGGCGAGGGCGGGGAGTCGGGACGGGAGGCGGAGGGGCACTGCGATGCCGGGGGACGCCTCGGCGGGAATCCGCCCCCCGATCGTCGCGTCCCCCTCGGGGAGCGCGGCCGCGGCGAGGATGGTCGCGGGGTCCGCGCCGCCGAGGGGGTGCAGCCGGGACAGTCCCCCGGGACCGGGCGTGCGTACCAGCGCGCCGGGGGCGATGCGGGCCGCGCGCTCTCGATCGGAGCTCGCGCCCGGAGGTCCCTCCGTGCGCGCGGGGAAGAGGCGTCCGCGGTGAAAGAGGAGGGCTGCCTCGCGAGGGGATCCGGCGGCCGAGCGGAGGAGCGCTCGGTCGAGCGCCCGCGCGAGCGGAGCGTTCGCATCCGCCGGCACCGTTCCCTCCACCCTCCGCAGGAGTGCGCCATCGCTCTCCTCGAGCCCCCACCACCGCGGGCGTCGCTCCTCGAGGAGTTGACGGACCCCTTCCTCGCCGGGGGTCGGGAAGAGGCGCCAGCGGGCGACTTCCTCCGCCGCGCTCTCCTCGAGGCCGAGATCGAGCAGCGCGATCGCGACCGGGAGGGAGGGGGGCTCCCGGAGGGGCCGTCGTCGCCCTTCTTCCGCCGGGCTCCACCCCGCGGAGGTGAGGAGCCGCTCGGCCCGGTCCAACCCCAACTCCCCGATCGGGTCTTCTCGCGATGGGCTCGGGGCGGGAGCGAGCGCGTCACCGATGGCGAGCGGGGACGGCGCGCGTCCGAGGGAGCGCTGCGCGGACTCGAGCTGGGGAGGGGGGAGCGTCGCGGTGACGAGGTCGGCGCGCCCGCTCCATCGGATGAGGTCGAGGAGCTCCTCCGGCGCGGGGACGGCGCCGCGCTCGAGCCAACGGAGCGCCGCAGCGGGGTCTCCGGCGCGGAGGTGGGCTTGGAGGGCGCCCGTGGCGTCTCCGCGCGCCTCGGCGAGCTCCGCCGCGAGCCCGGGGAGACCCGCCTCCAGGAGGAGGTCGCGGCGAGCGGAGGGGGAGAGCGGTGCGGCGGCGGCGAGGGTTCGCGCGGCCTCCTCGCCCGGCGCTCCCTCGGTCGCCAGCAGCGCGAGGTGCAAGGGGAGAGGGAGCGCCTCGCGATCGAGGGGGAGCGCCGCGGCGAGGTCCGGTCTCCCGGCGCGGACCCAGAGCTGCGCGAGGAGGAGCGCTGCCTCAGAGGACACTGCCTCAGAAGCTGGCGCCCCAGAAGATGGCGCCGCGGAGGGGGCAAGGGAGCAGGCCTCCCGGAGGACACCGAGGGCGATATCGGGCCGTCCCCCCGCGTCGAGGAGGAGCCCCGCGACGAACCGGTCGAGAGGATCCCGCGGCGCGGCGGCGAGGGCCGCGCCGATGGGGATCGTCCCCCCGTTCTCCCGGGTCCAGCGGAGGACGCGGGCGAGTCGGTCCGGGTCGGTCGGCTCCCGGCGAAGGAGCTCGACGATCGGGGCCGCCCCCGGCGGCAGGTCCGCAGTCGGCGCGTCCCCCCCGGGCGAGCGCGCCGAGAGGGCACCCGGGGCCACACCCGCCGCGGGAGCGAGGAGGAGCAGCAGGAGCGCGAGCGCGAGGCGACTCCTCATGCGCAAGCCCGGACCTCTTCGACGATCTCGCGGATGGTTCGACCTCGCGCCTCCCCCTCGAGGGAGAGGAGGACCCGATGGCGCAGCGCGGGGAGGAGCGCCGCGTCCACATCGTCATCGGCGAGGTGGAGCCGGCCGGCGCGCAGGGCGTGCACCTTGGCGGCGAGGACGATCGCCTGCAGCGCTCGGACCCCGGCGCCGTGCTCCACCGACTCCCCGACGATGGCCGGGGCTCCCTCCGCTCCGGGGCAGGTCGCCGCGACGATGCGGGCCGCCCGCTCGAGGACCGGGCGCGGGGCGAGCACGAGGCGCACCGTCTCCCGCAGGTGGGAGATCGACTCCGGCCCGAGGACCGCCGTGGGGGAAGCGAGGGGCGCGCCGGTGGTGCGCTCCGCGATCTCCACCAGCTCCATCACTCCCGGGGAGGGGACCTCGATCTCGAAGAGGAATCGATCGCGCTGCGCCTCCGGAAGGGGGTAGGTCCCCTCCATCTCGATCGGGTTCCGGGTGGCGAAGACGGTGAAGAGGGGGTCGAGGGGGCGGCTCCGACCGGCGAGGGTGACGACCCGCTCCTGCATCGCCTCAAGCAGGGCGGACTGGGTACGCGGAGTGCCCCGGTTGATCTCATCCGCGAGGAGGAAGGGGGTGAAGACCGGACCCTCCCGAAACTCGATCCGCTCCGCGCCTCCCTCCCCGGCGACGATGGTCTCGCCGCCCAGGATGTCCGCCGGGAGGAGGTCGGGGGTGAACTGGACCCGGCGGAAGGCGAGCCCCGCCGCTCGCGCGATGGTGTCGACGAGCATCGTCTTGCCCGTGCCGGGGACGCCGACGAGGAGGGCATGGCCGCCGGAGAGGAAGGCCGCGAGGAGATCGTCGAGCGCGGCGCGCTGCCCGATCAGGCGCTCCTCCACCGCCGCTCGCAGTCGGGCCTCGTCACGCTGGAAGGTCTCGAGCGCTCGCTCGGCGCCTCTCGCTTCCGTCTCGCTCATCGGGGGGATCCTCCTCGTCGGTAGGCCTCGATCACCGGGTACCACCGCGGCTCCAGCTCGAGAGGGCCGCCTCCGATCGCTTCCCTCGCGTCGCGCTCCGAGGTTGAGAGATCGCCGCGTCGCACGGGGTCCTGCGCCTCCGCCGCCCCGGGGGCGAACGGTCGGCCGGGCGGCAGGGCGAGGGTTCCGGCGGCGGTCTCCGTCGTCGCGGAGCCTGCTCCCGCTGCGGTCCCCCGGAGTTCGGCGGAGTCGAGGAGGGGGGCGGATGCGCTCCCCCCGTCGAGGCGTGATGGATCGCGTCCGCTCGCCGCGCCCTCGACCCCCTCGGCCCGCGCCCAGGTGCGCGGGCCCGCGCCGACGCCGAGGTCGAGGGAGAGGGTCTCCTGCTCTCCCTCTCCCTGCTTCGCGATTCTCTCCGCGGCGGCTTCCATCTCCTCGGTCCACGCTTCCGGTGCGCCCCGCGTGCGCCCGTGCCGGGCGGCGCGGCGGAGGCGTCCGAGGTCCTCGGGACCGAGCGCGGGGAGCTGGGCGACCGTGCCCCCGGCGCGGAGCGCGTCCCGGAGGGAGGCGAGAGCGGGGGCGTCCCCCAGGACACGAGCGAGCTCCTCCCCGATGGCGGCGCGTCGGCGCGCCTCCTGCGCGGTGAGGGGGCTCTCCCGCCACGAGCCGCGCCTCGCGTCGGCTCCGACGCCGGAGGTGTCCGCAGCGTTCACGGCTGGGGGAGTCTCCAGCGCGGAGTCTCCCCGCGCTGCGGAGGACGCGGATGATCGGCTCCCCCCCGAAGGGGGAGGGAGCGCGGCGATGACGAGGAGCAGGGCGAGGACCAGCGCGATGCTCGAGATCGGAGTGGGCGGCAGGACCCGGGCGAGCTCCTGACCGGTGGGGAGGGGGAGGCGTGCGAAGCGGACGAGAATCGCGGCCTCGACCTCCCCGGGGTCGATACGGTGGTGGGCGTGGCGGGCGGCGGCGACGAGGCCGAGTGTGGCCCCGCTCTCATCGGTCGGAGTCCGACTTCTCTCCCACCAGCGGTCGAGCTCCTCGGGGGTACAGCGGGCCCACCGGCGGGAGCAGTCGAGAAGGGGCAGGACCAGAATGCTGAGAACCGCGAGGAGCCGGGCGAGGTCGGGGTCGACGCCGAGGGCGGGAGAGAGGAGAAGGGCGCCGCTGGCCGGGGCGATCC
>JAFMMO010000274.1 GCA_017859655.1 Pseudomonadota bacterium
GTAAAGGGCGGGATCTCCGTGGGTGAGACCGATGAGCTCGGCGCGGAGGCGGTCTCCCAGCGCTTCCACGTGAAGAACCTGCACGCGACGATCCTGCAGCTGATGGGGCTCGACCCCAACCACCTCACCTTCTTCCACGGAGGCCTCGACCAGCGGCTGGTGGGCGTCGAGGGGGCCGAGCCGATCTGGCCGGTGATCGCCTAGCGACGAAGCTGGAGCTGGGCGTCGACCACCTCGGGGCGCTCGAGCAGGGCCGTCGCGATCTCCGCCGCGCGAGCCCGGTCGGGCAGGGTCACCTCGAAGGTGAGCTGAAGGCGGGAGCGGTCCCGCTCCGCCCGGGCGGAGGCGAGCGTCCCCCGGACCCCGAACTTCCCGAACACCTCCGACCACGCCGCGGGATCCGCGTCGGGAGGGACGATCGCGACGGTCAGGCTTCCCCGGGCCTCGCCGCTCTCGGCGTTCGCGACCGCTGGCGCGGGAGCTCGGTCCCGCAGCGTCCCCGCCGCGTGCAGGAGCAGCACGACGAGGGAGACCACGCCGACGCCGACCACTGCGACCTGCTCCTGCTGCTCCGCCGCGATCCCCGTCGCCACCGCGAAGATCACGAAGGCGGTGTCGCGGACATCGCTCACCGTGGTGCGGAAGCGGACGATGGCGAGGGTTCCGACGAGGGTGAAGGCGACCGCGATGTTCTGCCCCACCGCCATGGTGACCAGGGTGATCAGGGTGGAGAGGAGCACGAGGGTCGGGAAGAGCCCCGGGTTCTTGCCTCGGGCTCCCCGCGTGAGCCGGTGGAGGACGGCGATGACGAGGCCCAGCGCGGCGGAGAGGAGGAGGCCCTTCGCGACGGTCCCCGCCATGGCCGGAGCAGCCGCGAGGGCGGTCTGCTGAGCGGTCGGCGGGAGGAGGGACTCGATCATCGGCGCGGGCTCCCTTCTCCCGACGGTGTCCGCGGGGCGGCGGCGACCTCGAGCCCCACCGCCTCGAGGCCGAGAGAGTACTTGGAGCTCGCTCGCAGGGGCAAGGCGAGATGCGCTCTCGCCGCCGCGAGGAGCGGGGTCTCCTCCTCCGGCCCCTTGAACTCGATGATCGCCTCGTGCGGCACGGCCTGTCGCGACCGATCGGCAGCGAATCCGAGAGCCGCGCCGTCCCTTCCCCCATCGCGAGGGATCGCGACCTCGAGTCGACGGTCGATCGTGACCCGCTCCCCGTCGGGACCGATCCAGGCGAGGCGGTCGTAGCTCACCTGGAGCGTGGGGAGCAGCCCGAGCATTCGGAAGCGGGAGCGGAACCAGTCGAGGCCGGGGGGGGAGATGGGCGAGGAATCCCGCTCGGGATCGAGGAGGGTGACGAGCGCGGGCTCCTCGATCGGCAGGCGGCGCTTCCACACCCGGGACCCCACTCGCAGCTTCTCCTCCAGTATCCACGCGCGACCTCCGTCGTAGCGGCGGACCCGGTGCTTGGGGAGCTGGTGGCGCGAGCGGTCCCGATAGCAATCCCGCTGCAGCGTGTCGAAGTAGATGCTCTCGATCCGGATCTCCGGGAGCTCGGGATCGCGCGCGTGGGGATCGGGTCGGAGATTCTCCCCCAACCAGTCCACGAGGGAGCGGACCGCGTCCGACGGCGCGGTGCACTTCAGCTCGAGGCGGGGTCCCGTGCGCGGGGGGCTCGTCACCGCATGGTCCTCAGAGGGAGCGACCCGGGGTCCCGGCGGGAGGCTCGGCCCCCGGCTCGTCCGCGCTCTCCGGAGAGAACACCCAGGGACGCGCCTGCTTGATCGACAGGTCGCCGAGCTCGGTCACCTTGAACTCGATCTCCATGGCGAAAGGGTCGGAGGCGCCGTGCAGGGCGCGGAATTCCCGCTCGATGACCTCGAGGGCTCGACGCAGCAGGTTGCAGTGGTCGACCGAGAGGACCGTCTCGTTGGCGGCCGCGAGGCTCGAGCGCTGGATCATCCGGTCGAGGCCGGGGCCGCGCGGGTGGAGGATCCGCTCTTCGGGCATCTCATCCCCATCCGGGTTCGTGACGAGCGCCTCGCCGAGCTGGGCGTTCACATAGGACGCGCGCCCGATCTGCCCCTCCGTGCCGTAGACGATGTCCCGGGTGACCGCGACCCCGTTCGCCTGCTCGCGCGAGAAGTTGGGGTGGAGGAGGACCCCCATCGCCGTGGTGAAGTGATCGATGCGGGCGAACTCCCGCTCCTCCACCGCGCGGAAGTTCCACAGGCTGGCGTAAACCTGACGGATCGACTTCGAGAGGTGCCCCTCCCGCTCCTTGTGGGTGAAGGAGTCGTAGAGCCCCGCGCCGCTGAACCCGGGGAGGTCCTCGTTGTTGGTGCTCGAGCGGCAGCGGATCGAGGTCCCGGCCGGGAAGGCGGCCTGAACAGCGGAGAGCGCCTCGGAGAGGTCGGCGGGGAACTCCCCGGCCTCGATCGCCGCGCGCAGCTCGGCGAGCCCGGCCTCCCGGACCTCGGCATCCTCGCGCCAGCCGGGGGCGCCGAGGATCTCCCGCGCCCGGGTGAAGAGCCCGTTCTCCTCCATGAACCGTACATAGAAGGAGAAGGGGACCGCGAACCCATCGGGGAGCTCGATCTCCGCGGGGAGCCCGATGCGTCGCAGGGTCGCGAGGTTCGCGGCCTTGGTCCCCACGCTGCGGGCATCGACGAACCCGAGCTCCGAGAGCGGGAGGATCCGCGTCGCGGAGAGGTCACGGGGAGGGGTCCGGGGCTGGGCCGGCCGCAGCGCGGCGAAGTGGGTCTCGACCTCACCGACCGAGGCCTCCCGGATCGAGTAGCCATCGGCGCCGACGGTGTAGACGACCGGCTTGCCGATGAGCGAGGTGATGTCGGGATCCTCCAGCGCTCCGCGAATGAAGGCGTTGGGGACGGCATCCTGGACCGCGCGCAGGTTCACATGGGAGAGCGGGGTCTGGCGCACGCAGGTGATGATCCCCGCGACCCGGGGCATCTCGTTCGGGAGCGTGCGGCAGATGACCACCTCTCGGGCTCCGGGCCGGTCCCCCGGCTCGAGGACGCGCAGGCGCCCCACACCGGTCGTCGGGTTGAGAGGGAGGTACGCGATGTCGGCGTAGACATCCTCCGCCACGAAGATCGGGATTGCGGCGGCGTCGTAGTCCGCCTTCTCCGCCATCGTCCGGGCCCGGGCGCGCGGGAGGGCGTGATAGGCGAGGCGGCCCTCGAGGATCGGCGCATGGGCGACGAGCTCGCGGTACGCGAGCGCGATGGCCGGGAAGGGGTAGGCGTCGTTCGGCTCGAACTCGAAGGTGTACAGCCCCGGCGTGCCGTCCGGCGCCTTCAGGAGGGGGCGGAAGACGAGGACTCCGCGCATCTGACCCTCCCGGCCGATCTCGATGCCGGCGCGCTGCATGAACTGAGGGTGGGAGCGGATCGCCTCGGTGTTGATGAAGTAGGTGTCGGGGGTGTCGGTGGTCGCGTTCTCGATCTGGAACTTCACGAACTCGAGACCGGTGAGGTGGGTGTCGATCATCACCTCCTCCCCCTGGTAGGAGAGGCGCTCGAAGGTGGTCCGATCGGGGACATCGGCCTCGCCGATCTCATCGGGCAGCTCCGCCGGAGAGAGGCGCGGTCCGCCGCCCCCCCGCCCGAACCCACCGAAGCCGCCGCGGCGGGAGCCGCGGTCCCCCCGGCCTCCGCCCGGTCCGAAGCGCGGCAGCATCTCGTCCCCGGAGAGGACTCCATCCCCGTTCCGGTCCAGGGCACGCAGGCGCTCGGGCGCAGCCTCCATCTCCTCCGCGGAGACCACTCCGTCCCCGTCCGCATCG
>JAFMMO010000003.1 GCA_017859655.1 Pseudomonadota bacterium
AATCTCTCCCGTCTCCGGGGCCCGGGGCGAGGAGAGAACCCCCTCCACCGCCCCGCTCCACCGCCCCCCTCCTCAGGGAGTGAGGACCATGGAGCCCCCCTCGGAGAGCTCGATCTCCCGCCGATCCCCGCCGAGGACCACGGGCACCTTGACCGCCCGCGAGGCGGTGAGCCGCGCCTCGATGAGCGCACCTTCCGCCCAGCGAAGATCGACCGTCAGCCCCTGGCGCGTCCGCAGTCCGGTGACGGAGCCGCTCGTCCAGGCGGGAGGCAGGGCGGGCAGGAGACGGAGCACGCCGCCGTGAGACTGGACCAGCGCCTCCGCGACGCCGGCCGTCCCCCCGAGGTTCCCATCGATCTGAAAGGGGGGATGCGTGTTCAGGAGATTCGGCTCCGTCCGCTGGGCGAGGAGGAACTGGAGGTGCTCCTGCACCGCGGCTCCATCCCCGAGTCGGGCGAACTGGCTGGCGAGCCACGCGCGACTCCAGCCGGTGTGCCCTCCCCCGGAGGCGAGGCGGCGCTCGAGGGACTTCCGCGCGGCGATGAAGCGGGCGGTGTCCCGCTCGGGGGTCCACAGCTCCGCGGGATGAAGACCGATGAGATGCGCGGTGTGGATGTGCCCCGGCTGCGCCTCCTCCATCGGCCCTCGCCACTCGAGCAGAGCTCCGCCCTCGCCGATGGCGGGCGCCGCGAGCCGCGCCCGCGCCTCGCGCACCTCATCGAGGAGGGTGGTTCGCTTGCTCAGGATCTCCCCCATCTCCAGCGCGATGTCGAAGAGGTCGGCGATGAGGACCTGATCGCTGGTGTTGCCCATCCCGACATCGACCACCGTGCCATCATCGAGGCGGTAGGAGTTCTCGGGGGAGCTGCTCGGGCCGGAGATCAGGAGGCCGGTGTCCGGCTCCTCGACGAGCATCGCCAGCTGGAAGCGGCATGCCCCCTCGACGGCGGGCCACGCCTGCTCCTCGAGGAAGGTGCGATCCCCGGTGAACTGGTAGTGCTCCCACAGGTGCCGACAGAGCCAGGTGCCGCCGTGGGGCCAGAGCCCCCAGACGGTCAGCCCGATCGGCACGGTGAAGGCCCAGATGTCACTCACATGATGCGCGACCCAGCCGGGCGCACCGTAGTGGACGCGGGCGGTCTTCACCCCGCGCAGGCGAAGCCTGCGGATGAAGTCGAAGAGAGGCTCGTGACACTCCGAGAGGGCGGTGACCTCGGCGGGCCAGTAGTTCATCTGGAGGTTGATGTTGAGGTGGTAGTCGGCGTTCCAGGGCGCCTCGATGTGGGGATTCCAGATCCCCTGGAGGTTCGCCGGGAGGGTCCCGGGGCGGGAGCTGCCCATCAGGAGATACCGCCCGTACTGGAACCAGGTCGCGATGAGGTCCGGGTCCGACTCCCCCGCCCGCACACGCGCGAGTCGCTCGTTCGTGGGGAGGCTCCGGCGGTCGTGCCCCCCCAGCTCGAGGGTCACGCGGCGGAGGAGCGCCTGATGATCGGCGACGTGTCGCTGGCGCAGCTCCTCGAAGGTCCTCTCGGCGGCCGCTCCGAGGACCCTCTCGTTCCGGAGCCCCGGGTCCCCCTTGCGGAAGTCGGTCGCCGCCGCGAGGACGATGAGGATCTCGTCCGCGCCGCGCACCTCGATCACCCCTGCCTCGCTCCGGATCCCACCGCCGATGGTGGTGAGGCGAGCCCGGGCCTCGAACGAGGTCCCCGGGTCCTCGCCCCCCTGACTCGCCCGGCCGACGAGGCGGAGCTGGTCGGGAGGGAGCACGCCCGCGCTCGCCCCCTCCGGCCGATCGAGGGTGAGCCGACCGGAGAGTCCGCCGGGCCGATCGCAGGTGAGGCGGAGGATGAGGGCATCGTCGGGGGCGCTCGCGAACACCTCGCGGGTGAAGCGCGCCTCGCCGGAGCGGAAGCGTGTGCGCGCGATCCCGGTCGAGAGATCGAGGGAGCGCTGGTAGTCATCGACGACCCCCAGATCGGCGAGCTCGAAGCGCAGGTCTCCGAGGGTCTGATGGCTCCGGATCCGCCGGGGCGTCATGAACTCGTCCTGCAGGAGACGCTGGGCCTCCGCGATCCGCCCTTCGAGGCAGAGCTCCCGGGCCTCGCGGAACGCCTCCGCCGAGCCCGGCCGGTCCCGCTCGATCGGGAGACCGGCCCACACGCTCTCCTCGTTCAGCTGCAGATGCATCGTGCGCACCCCGCCGTGGACCATCGCCCCGAGGCGTCCGTTGCCCACGGGGAGCGCCTCCAGCCAGGAGCTCGCCGGCTCGCGGTACCAGAGGATCCGGCTCCCCTCCGGCGCCGCCTCCGCGGCGGTGATGACCACGGGGTTTCCCGCCGCGATCGCGCCGCTCCCCTGACGGCCGAGGTACTCCCGCGCGAGGATCAGGGCGGCGAAGGAGGTCGCCGGGGCGTCCCACTCCGCGGCCGGTCGATCCCCTTCCCGCAGGAGCCAGGTCCCGCCGCCGAGGCCGATCGTGCCCTTCGGTCCCTTCAGCGCGAGAGGTCCGGCGGTGATGCCTCCCTCGCCCCCGGCATCGCGGACCCGGACCGCAATCAGGTTGGGCCGGCCGACCAGGATCCGCTCGGCCGGGACCTCGTAGACCCGCGGCGTCCCGTAGGCGGAGCCGACCGCATCTCCGAAGCCGCCGAGGCCTCCGATCTTCACGCCGTTGATGTAGGTCTCGTCCGCATCATCGATCGTTCCGAGGTGAAGAGTGAGGGGATCCCCCGCCCAGCTCTCCGGCACGACCACATAGGTCCGGTACCAGACGATGCCGTCGAAGTCCTCGAGTCCGGAGATCCGGGAGAACGGGGCCGGGACCGGCACATGCCGCCACTCCTCCGCGTCCTGGCCCGACGGGACGGAGCGCCCCGGGACCGACGACGAGGATGCGAGCAGGACCGCCAGGAGGAGGGAGCGGCGCAGGAGTGCGGTGCGCGGGGACCGGAACAGCATGGGCACCTCGGATTCGCACGAAGGGGAAGGCCGGCTCCTCCGGACGATGTCGGCGAGCGGCGGATGCGGGCGCGCGGTCGGAAGTCTGGCGGTCCGTGGCGGGGGGGGCAAGGAGATCGCGCAGGAGCCACCCACGCGGGGAGAGGCTGCGGAGGCCGAGGCAGACGCAAGCCCGGCTCCCCGGGGAGGAGACTACTCCGGCTCGATGCTGAAGGTCAGCGGGTAGCCCCGGGTGCGCGCGAGATGGTGACTGTGCTCGACCCGGAACTCCGCCTCCTCGAGGCCGAAGCAGCGGACCAGGGCGCACTCCGCGTTGTGCGCCTCGAGCATCACCTCGATCGCATGCTCGACGCCGAGGCGGTAGACCCCGGTGAGGATGCGCACCACGAAGTCCATCGGCGTGCGATCGTCGTTGTGGACGAGGACCTTGTAGCGCCGCGCCCGCTCGGTCCGCGGCTCGGTGGCGGTGGCCGGGCTGGGGGAGGTCTGCGTGGCACGGGTCGGACTCTCCCCCCGACAAGGGGCGGAGGCGACGCAGAGCCGGGGATCGGAGAGGAGTCGGGGCGCATGCTCATGGCGGCATGATACTCCCGGCTCCCCCCCTCATCACCCATGCTCCTGAGGAGGGTGCGGTCTCCGATCAGACGCTCGAGAGGCCGCCGTCCGCCGCCAGCGCCTGCCCCACGACGAAGCTCGCCTCATCGCTCAGGAGCCAGCAGACGAGCGCCGCGATCTCCTCGCTTCGCCCGATGCGCCCGATGGGATGGAGCGCCCCGAGCTCCTCCTCGGAGAGTCCCCCTCCGCTCCGGAAGCGCTCGAACATCTCCGTGCGAACCGCTCCGGGGCAGACCGAGTTGATCCTCACTCCCTGGGCGGCGACCTCGACCGCGGCGGTTCGGGTGAGGCCGTTCACCGCGTGCTTCGCCGCCGCGTAGAGGGCCTGACCGCCGAAGCCGACGAGCCCCGCCACGGAGGAGTTGTTGACGATCGCCCCTCCGCCCCGCTCGAGGAGGCGAGGGATCTGCGCTCGCATGGAGAAGAAGGTCCCCCGCAGGTTCGTGTCGAGGACACGGTCGTAGGTGGCATCGTCCATGGTGTGCAGCGGACCCATGGGGCCCTCCACGCCGGCGTTGTTGAAGGCTCCGTCGAGACCACCGAAGCGCTCCACGGCGAGGTCCACCAGGGCGCGGACCTGTGCATCGTCGGTCACATCGGTGCGCTGGAAGAGCGCGATGCCCCCGCCCCGCTCGATCTCGGCGACCGTGTCGCCCCCGAGCTCGGCGTTGCGATTCCCGATGACGACCCGGGCGCCCTCCACCGCCAGCTGGATCGCGGTCGCCCGCCCGATCCCCGTGCCGCCTCCCGTGACCACGAAGACACGATTCTCGAAACGAGCCATGCCCATCTCCCTCTCGCCGACCAGCGCCGCCGGCCCCCCGCCGAAGCGGGCGATCCTGACACACTCTCTGTCGCGCGGCTTTCGCGCGCTCCGGGCTCATCCTGCCGGCGAATGAAGGAGAAAGGGACGGAATGACCGGGAAAACGCCGATTCCCGCGGGGCCCCTGTTTTCGGTCCGGCTCTTGCGAAACGGGGGTGTGCGGCGACCTCACGGGGGTTCCCAGGACCCCAGAGGTGGAGGCCGCCCTCGGATTGTCTCCAACAGCCCGAGTCCGACATGGGACTGACCGGGTCAAGGGAGCGCGCGCTCCCCCGGGTCTGCACCTCGAGCGATTCCCGCGAGCGCCAGCGGGCCTTCGGGCTCACTGGAGGGGCGCGACAGGTGGAGCGCGGTTGACGACCTGCCCATGCCGGCTCGGGCTCTTCTCGTTCCGCCCGGAGGCCCCGGGGAACCGTCAGCTCTGCGGCTGAGGTCTGGGTGGCTGAGGTCTGGGTGGCTGAGGTCTCGGTGGCTGAGACTTGAGCGGCTGGGGCTTTTGCACCTCCGGCAGGATCCCCCCCCGGACCTCCCCGATCCGCTCGAGGAGGAGGGACCGCGCGAAGGCGAGGGGATCCCGGGGAGAGAGCGCGACCTTCTCCAGCCGGTCCCCCTCCTCTCGTCGATCCTCCCGCTCCCCACGGTCCTTGCGCAGGCGCGGCACCGCATCCGGAAGCGCATACTGCTCCCCGGGGAGCGGCCCCCCCACGAAGCGCCCCCCGCGCACCTCCCCCCGGAGCTCGAGGCGTCGGCACGCCCTCAGGAGATCACGCCACGCCACCGGCACGCGCTCCTTCTCGAGGAGGCGCTTGAAGATCACCCCGTGGCGCCTCAGGAGCTGGAGCGCGACCCACTCCGCTCGATCCTCATCGACGAGAGCATCCGGAACCGCAGGAACCTCCCCCGCCACGGTCTCGATCGGGCGGAGCCGATCCCAGCGACCGGTCGTCACCCTCCGGAAGACCCGGGAGCCCCGCCGATGGCTGGGGACGATGAGCTTCCGAAGCGCGCCGTAGGCGTCGTTCGTCACGAGGCCATGGGAGACGAGGCTGGCGAGCCCCTCCTCGAGGTGACTGGGGAGGAGCTCGAGATCCCGGCGGAGACGATCGGAGAAGGAGGCTCCGCGCATCCTCAGCTCCTCGAGGATCTGGCGGGCGTGCCAGGGAAGCGGATGCCGCTCCGACTCCGGCGTGGGACCCGCGGAGGGGTCCGGGAACGGAGGGAGCGTCACGGGAGGAGCGAGGGCGAGCCAATCTTCGAGGTCCGCGCGGGGGAGAAGGGTGATCGGGGCGGAGCGCGGCGGCGCGGAGGAGCTCCCCCAGAGGCGCCCCCAGACCACCTGACCGGTCATCGTCAGCTCATCGAGCCACTCCCGGCGGTACTCCGCGACCCGGACGGGGAGGATCGATCGCTCCCAGTCCGGAGCCGGGACCTCGATCCCCGCCAGCTGCTCGATCGCGGCGAGGACCCCCTGCGGGCCGGCCCGCCGGGAGCCGGGCGCGGCGTGATGCCACTCGGCGAGGAAGTCGACGAAGCGCGCAGGAGTCACGGGGCGGATCGCCTCGCGGAGTGTCTCCAGGGTGTACCTCTGGATGCGGGCGAGGAGGCGCCGCTCGCACCACTGCTCGACCCCATCGAGGCGGACGCGCATCACGCTGCCCTCTCCCTCGAGCTGCTGGAGGAGAACCTGCTCCTCCCGCGCGTCCCCCTCGGGGCGCCCGTGCCGCCCGATTCCGGGACGCACCGGCCCCAGAGCGTCGAGGCGTCCGCGGAGCTGGGCCCGGGGCTCGCGCGTCGACTCGGTCGCGAGGTAGCGCCCCCGCTCACGGTCATGCTCCGCGCGTCCGGCGACAACGAGCGCCTCGAGCCAGGGGCGCCAGGAGACGCGCCCCCCCTCCTCCGCCTCTGCGCCGCGCCGCGCGCCGCCCTCCTCCGCCTCCGCCTCGGTCACGAAGCCGATCCAGAGCAGGACCTCGTGCATCTCCTCGATGTCCTGGGGATCGGGCCACGCCTCCTCGCGCACCCGGGCGACCGCAGCCGGATCGAGTGCGCCGATCTCATCCGCGCTGCGGGCATCCAGCCCCCGCCGGCTCACGACCGCCTGGGTCCTCCGCTCCTCGAGAGGAGCGTCGTCGAGGAAGGCGTAGGGCGAGGCGTTGAGGATGCTGCGCGCAAAGGCGCTCGGCTGCGGGAGGTCCACGGTGATCGTCTCGATCGTGCCGTCCTGAATCCCCTGCAGCACCGCCGCGGCACCATCCACATCCATCGCCTCCCGGAGGCAGTCCTCGATCGACTGATGGACCATCGGCTGCTCGAGAACATCCGGCTCCACGAAGTCGCCCGGCGGGAGGTTCTCCCCGCAGGCGAGCACCTCGGGGAAGGACTGGGAGAGGAGATCGGTCGCCTTCATCCGCTGGATCGGCGGTGGCACCCTCCGGCCCCCGAGCATCCGGGGGAGCTGGAGGGAGCGCTGGGTGTTCCATCGCCAGCGTGACTCGAACATCGGGAGGTCGAGCACCGCCTGTCGCAACGCCTTCTCCAGGCCGACGGCGCGGATGTAGGTGAAGACCTCGTCGAGCGGGAAGCTGTGCTGAAGTCCGAGGGAGAGGAGGAAGGAGTCCTCGTTCGCGGCGGCCTGCAGCTCGAAGCCGAAGTTCCGGCAGAACTTCTTGCGCAGCCCGAGCCCCCACGCGCGGTTGATCCGCCCACCGAAGACCGCGTGGATGACGAGCTGCTGACCCCCGCTCTCATCGAAGAAGCGCTCGACGATGACGCGCTCCGGGGTCGGCGCCGCTCCCAGCGCGGCCTTCCCCTCGGCGACATGATCGAGGATCTGGACCGCCGCCTCGTGAGGGACTCCGCACTCCTCGCGGAGCCAACGCAGATCGGTCCCGTGCTCGCGGACCTGCCCCACCTCGTGCGAGAGCTCATCGGTGCGGGACGGCGCCTCGCCGAACCAGAAGGGGAGGCTCGGCGGGAGCCCGTGGGCATCGCCGACGATCACCTTCCCCGGCTCCACCTTGAGCACCTGCCAGCTCGTGCTCCCGAGCTGGAAGATGTCCCCCACCGTCGCCTCGACCGCGAAGTCCTCGTCGAGGGTCCCGATGAAGGTCCCTTCCGTGGCGAGCACCACGCGGTAGTCGGCGCGATCGGGGATCGCCCCTCCGGAGGTGATGGCGGTCAGCCGCGCCCGCCGGGTCCCGCGGACGGTGCCGTTGATCCCATCCCGGTGGAGGAGGGCGGAGCGCCCTCCGGAGTGGAGCCGCAGCAGCGCCTCGAAGCGATCGAACCCCAGCGCGCGATAGGGCCACGCCCGGGTCAGCGCTCGATGCAGCTCCTCCTCCGACCGTGGTCCCGCCGCGCACTCCGCCACGATCTGCTGGGCGAGGATGTCGAGGGGAGCGGTCGGCTGGGGGGTCCGATCAAGGACCCCACGACGGATGGCGCGGAGCATCGCGGCCCCCTCGACCAGCTCCCCGATCGTCAGGGGAAGCAGTCGGCCCTTCGGCGTGGCCGAGAGGCGGTGACCGGAGCGCCCGACCCTCTGGAGGAAGGTCGCGATGCTCGTCGGCACCCCCACCTGGATCATGAGATCGACCGCACCGATGTCGATCCCCAGCTCGAGGGAGGCGGTCGCGACGAGGGCGCGGAGCGTCCCCTCCTTCAGCCGCGTCTCCGCGTCGAGGCGTCGCTCCTTCGAGAGGCTCGAGTGGTGGCATGTCACAGCCTCCTCCCCGAGCTTCTCCTGCAGCCTCGCGCTGACCCGCTCCGCGAGCTTGCGGGTCTGGACGAAGATCAGGGTCGTCGTGTGCCCCTCGATGTGCGCGACGATGCGGTCGTAGATCTCATCCCAGGTGTCATGGGAGCAGATCGTCTGAAGGGGCGACTCCGGGACCTCGAGCGCCAGGTCCAGCTCCCGCAGGTGGCCGATGTCGACGGTGGTGCAGGGGCGCGGGTCATTCCCATGATCGACCCCGACGAGGAAGCTCGCGACATCGGAGACCGGCTTCTGCGTCGCGGAGAGCCCGATCCGCTGCGGCGGCGCGCGCTCCCCCTCGGTGACGACGAGGTGTTCGAGGCGCTCGAGGGAGAGCGCGAGATGGGCGCCCCTCTTGTCTCCGAGCAGGGCGTGGATCTCATCGACGATCACGGTGCGGACCGTCGAGAGCATCCGGCGGCCGCCCTCGCTCGTGAGGAGGATGAAGACGCTCTCCGGTGTCGTGACGAGGATGTGCGGCGGCTTCCGCGTCATGCGGGTGCGCTCGCTGGCGGGGGTGTCTCCGGAGCGCACGCTGACCCGCACCTCGGGCAGCGTCTCATCCAAGGCCCGGAGCGCGGCGAGGGGGGCCTCGAGGTTCTTGCGGACATCGTTGCCGAGCGCCTTGAGCGGCGAGATGTAGAGGACCCGCGTCTCCTCGGGGAGCGCGCCCTCGCCTGCAGCCGCCCCGGCCCCCTCACGGAGGAGGGAGTCGACGGCGTGAAGGAAGGCCGCGAGAGTCTTGCCGCTCCCGGTCGGCGCCGCGATCAGGGTGTGACCACCTCGCGCGATCGCGGGCCAGCCCTCCACCTGGGGCGGTGTCGGCTCACCGAGGCTCTCCCGGAACCATCGGGCGGTCGTCGGATGAAAGGCGGAGAGGACATCGACCAAGGCTGGGGCTCCCGTCGGGCGGACTTCGCGAAGGGCGATCGTAACCGACCGGGAGGGGGAGGGAACGGCGAGACGGGGAACCGACGCGTCGAGATTCGTCGGGGATCAGCCGAATTGGTGGGGATCGGCGAGGGGGAGGACCACGGTGAAGGTGCTCCCCTTCCCCGCCTCGGAGGCAACCTCGACCCTCCCGCCGTGCGCCAGGCAGACATGCTTGACGATGGAGAGCCCCAGACCGGTGCCCCCCAGCTCGCGGGAGCGCGCCTTGTCGACGCGATAGAAGCGCTCGAAGATCCGCTCGCGGTCCTTCGGCGCGATGCCGAGTCCCGTGTCCTGGACCTCGAGGCGCGCGATCCCCGCCGACTGCTGCAGTCGCACCCAGATCCGCCCTCCCTCGGGCGTGTACTTGAGGGCGTTGTCGAGGAGATTGCTGGCGACGAGGCGGAGAGACTCCGGGTCCCCCCTCACGATGACCGGCTCCTTCGGGAGATCGTATTCGAGGGCGGCCCGATGCTCCTCCACGCTCCGGCTCGCCCGGATCGAGGTGAAGATCGGCTCGCGCAGGTCGAAGGGGAGCGGCTCGAGGATCGCATCCCGGGACTCGAGGCGGGCGAGGGTGAGGAGATCGGTGACGAGGACGGAGAGCCGGAGCGCCTGCGAGTGGGCCTTCTCGAGGAAGCGGACCTGCGTCTCCTCCTCCATGTCGTCGTCTCCGAGGATCGTCTCGATCAGCCCTCGGATCGCCGTGATCGGAGTCTTCAGCTCGTGCGACACGTTCGCGACGAAGTCCCGACGCACCTTCTCCAGGTGCCGCAGTTCGGTGATGTCGTGAATCGAGATGACGACCCCCACGAGCTTCTGCGAACGATCGCGAAGGGGAGACGCCTCGAACTCGAGGATCTGGTTCCTCTGATTCGCCGGCCCCTCGATCTCGGTCTCGGCGGTGGTCTCGCACCCGAACTCCAGCGACTGACGGATCGTCTCGGGGAGAACGGAGAGATCGGTCAGGTCGGAGATCGGACTGCCGAGGGCCTTCTCGGGCTGCAGTCCCAGGAAGCGGGCCGCGGCGAGATTGAGATGGAGGACCTTCAGCTCGAGGTCGACGGCGAGCACTCCCTCGACCAGCCCGTCGAGCACCATCTCCAAGGGCTGCTCCGCCGGGGAGAACGCACCGGTGAGTCTGGGGGCGGCGTCGCCGGCGAGAGGGTCGCCCGGCTTGCGGAAGGGACCGGTCAACATGCGGAGTTCCTCAGCTGCTCTCTTCCAGGAAGCGGTAGCCGACTCCCCGGATCGTCTCGATCAACTCGCGGTAGGGCCCGAGCTTCTTCCGAATCGCCCGGATGTGGACATCGATGTTTCGATCCCCCACATAGGCATGTTCGCCGATCGCGCGGCCGAGGAGGAGATCCCGGGTGAACACCCGGTCCGGGTGACTCGCGAGGAAGTGCAGGAGCCGGAGCTCGGTGGCGGTGAAGGAGACCCGCTCTCCATCCGCCGTGACCTGATGGCGGGCAATGTCGATCACGAGACCGCCCCGCTCGATCCGATCCCGCCCGCTCTCCTCCGTGCTCTGCTGGGTGCGTCGCAACACGGCGCGGATCCGCGCGGTCAGCTCGCTGGTGGAGAACGGCTTGATGATGTAGTCATCCGCCCCGACCCCGAGGCCGAGGACGATGTCGCTCTCCTCGCCCTTCGCCGTCAGCATGATGACGGGCAGGCTTCGAGTCACTGCATCCTCGCGGAGCCGGCGGCAGACCTCGATTCCATCGACGCTGGGGAGCATGAGGTCGAGCAGGACGAGGTCGGGGTTCGTCTCCCGGACGACCCGGAGGCCGGACTCGCCGTCCCGGCAGGTCTTCACCCGGTACCCCTCGCGCTCGAGGTTGTACTTGAGGACCTCGAGGATGTCGCTCTCGTCCTCGATGACGACAATGCTCTTCTTCATGAATCCTCGGCGGGGACATGGGGAGGTGGTGGTCGAGGTGCGGGGAGCGACCGCTCCGCGCGCCCCGGTGGAGACACGACTCGGGGGTGGAGGAAACATACGGGCGCGCCTTCCTTGCCGCTCCGGGAGTCCTTGGACTCCAACGGTGCCCAGGAGACTAGAGCCGTCATGTTAACGCCCGGTAAAGGAACTCCTAAGGTTTCCGTCGGCTTCCCTGCGAGGGGGGTCGACCCGGTCGGGAGGAGCGGTCTGTGAAGATGCGGCGGACCTCACCGGTCAGGAACCGCAGCTCCTCGAGCAGGGTCTCCTCCGGCTCCACCCTCTCTCCCCCCGTGTAGCCGATCCGGAGGGCCAGATCGCGGAGAGAGGCGTCATCGGTCCCGACGACCCGGACGCTCGATCGATGAAGCATCCCGAGCCGGTTCTCGACCAGGCGGAAGAACTGGTAGGCGTTCCCCAGGGTCGCCGCCTCCGCTCCCGTGAGAAGTCCGTGAGAAGCGAGGAGCGCGATCGCCGCCGCGGCGTTCGGCTCCCAGAGCTCGGGGATCTCCCGGGCGTTCAGGAGGATCAGGGACTGCACGAGGAACTCGATGTCGAGGATCCCGCCGGGGCCGGTCTTCAGGCGGAATCCCGGATCCCGCCCGGTCTCGACCCGACGCCCGTGCATCTCGAGGAGTGCCTCGAGGATCTCCTCGCCGCCGAGGTCTCGACCGAGATTGCCGCGGACGAACTCGATCACCTCGCGGGCGAGCCCGAGATCCCCCGCCGCGGGCGAGCAGCGGGTGAGCGCCTGGTGCTCCCAGACCTGCGAGTCCGGTCCGAGGAAGTAGCTCTGAAACTCGCGCAGGGAGTGGACGATGGCCCCGCCCGCACCGTAGGGGCGCAGCCGCAGGTCGACCGAGTAGAGCGGACCTCCCGGACCGGAGTGGGTGAGGTCGGCGATCAGCTTCTGAAGGAGCTGCGTGTAGAAGACACGCTCGCTCACCCCCTCCTTCGTCTCACCCCGCCCGTCGTAGATGAGGATCATGTCGATGTCGGAGGCATAGCCGATCTCGTTCCCCCCCAGGCGCCCGAGGGCGAGGATCGTGTGGCGCGGAGGGGGCTCTCCCTCCACGGGGATCAGCTCGCCCCAGCGTTCCACCACCGATGCGTGCGCCCGCTCCTCGAGGACCCGCAACGAGGCCCGCGCGATCGCCGAGAGACGGCGGAGGATCCGAGGCAGGGGGAGACGACGACCGAGGTCGAGGATCGCGACCTCGACCGTGTGCAGCGCGCGGAACTCATGCAGAGCGGCCGAGGACCGCTCCGGCGGGAGGGCGCCGAGGATCTCCCTCAGCTCTCCGACGAGCTCCTCCTCCCGGATGCGCGAGCCCGTGCGCAGCCGGTCGATCAGCTCATCGAGGGTGCCGGGATGGTTGAGGAGGAGCTCCGAGATGAACCGACTCTGCCCGAAGAGGTCGACGAAGAGATGGCAGGTCTCCGGACGCTCCGCGAGGAGCTGGTAGAAGACCGACGGCGCCCCGAGCGTCTCGACGCAGCTCGTGAACATCAGGACTGCCTGGTCCGGATCGGCGCTGCGGCCGATCGCGTCCAGAAGCCTCGGGAAGAGATGCGCGAGGTAGGTTCGGGCCCGGGGAGAGCGCAGCTCCCGGTTCTTCGGATAGGCGAGGCGGCGGAGGAGCGTGTACGCCTTCTGGGGATCACGGAAGCGGAGGGAGCGGAAGACCCGCTCGATCACCTCCGGGCGGGGTCGGAAGGCGAGGACGATGTGGACCTCATCGAGACGCCCATCGCTCGCGGCGCCCTCCGCATACTCGCTCCCCGTGAAGAGCTGATGGAAGAGACGCTCGAGGATCGAGCGGATCCCGCTGCGGCGGCGGTCGAGCTCCTGAGCGAGGCGCGGCCAGCCATCGCGACCGAGGGCCCGGGCGAGGGCCTCGCGCTCCTCGTCTCCCTCGGGGAGGGTGAAGCTCTGCCTCCGCTGGCGGAGCATGAGGTGGTGCTCGACCCCTCGCAGGAAGCGGTATCCCTCGAGCAGGAAGGAGGTCTCCGTCGCGGTGAGCGCGCCGATCCTCCCGAGGCGCCGGATGGCGCGGAAGACGTTCCCCCCTCGGATCGAGCGGTACACCTGTCCGTGGAGGAGCTGGAGGAACTGGACGAGGTACTCGACATCGCGAATGCCGCCCCAGCCGACCTTCAGCTCGCGTCGCTGGGCGTCCCTCCCCGCGGGGCTCGACTCGAGGACGCTCTTGTAGCCCTTCAGCTTCTGGATCTCGTCGAGGTCGAAGGGGCGCTCGAAGACGAACGCCTCGATCTCCTCGAGGAGCCGGGGGAGACCCCGTGTCCGATCGCAGAGCGCCCGGGATCGAATGAACACGATCCGCTCCCAGGTGTCTCCCCCCCCCGGCTCGTGGGGCGGTGCCTCCACCTCTCCCTGGTCGGGGTGCGGAGTCCGGAAGGCGGCGCGGGCCTGTCGGATCGAGGGCACCAGCGGTCCGGTGGGACCCCCGGGTCGAAGCCGGAGATCGGTTCGGTAGAGATGGGGCAGCCCCCCGTAGCCGGCGAGGAGTCGGAGGACCCCCCGCGCCGCCGTCTCGCAGGCGCGGGCATCGGTGTCATCGTCCCGGATGAAGAAGAGGTCGATGTCGCTGGAGTAGTTGAGCTCCTCTCCCCCCCACTTCCCGAGGGCGATGACCGCCATCCGCAGCTTGCCCCCGCCGGCGATCTCCAGCGCTCCCTCGACGGTCCGGTCCGCCAGAGCCGTGAGCCGCTCCGCGGTCCGCTCGACATCGATGATCCCCTCGAGCTCGGCGAGACAGACCCGAAGCAGCTCGATGCGGTGCCAGCGGGCGAGCGCTCGTCCGCGCACCTGAGTCTCGCCCTCCGGGACCGGGAAGGCGGGAAGCTCATCCGCCACCCGGGCAGGGAAGTCGGGATCGCGAAGCTCCTCGAGGCAGGGGATGACGAGCTCCGCGAAGGGCTCCCCCGCCCCGCAGAGCAGGGCGAGGCGGCGGCGGAGGGCCGCGCTGCGCAGCAGCCCCCCGCGCTCCTCCTCCGCGAGCAGAGTGGCGATCCGCTCCAGCCCGTTCAGCGCGAGGGCCCGGTCCGCCGCGCCGTCGAGGTCGACGACCAGCTCCTCGATCGTCGGACCCGTCCCCGCCTCCCCCCGCAGCAGAGAGAGGAGCGCGCGTGCGTTGTAGACCGCGCGGGCGTCCGGCTCGATGCCGCCCTGACGCAGGGCGCTCTCGACCGGAGGGTCGGCCTCCGAGGGTGAGGGGGGCGGGGGCAGCTTCTCCATCCCTCGCAGTGTGCCCGAGAGCTCCCATCACGACCAGAGGGGCACACCCCTCTCCTTCCTCACGGCGCACAGGGGGTGGTGCAGGAGAGCGCACCCTCGTGACGCCCGCATTGAGGATAGGGAGGCGGCGGGGGTGGACCTCCGTCGAAGAGATGCCCGAGGAGATGGAGCGGGTCGGAGAGATCGACCGCCCCGTCCGCGTTCGCGTCCCACGCCGCCGGACACGGGGTGCCGGCCCCGGGGCTGACTCCCGCCCCACCGGGAGGCGCGCCGATCGGCGCCGTGATGTCCACGAGGAGCCGGACCGCGTCGGTGATGTCGATGCGGCCGTCGGGGTGAGCATCGCCGCGTCGAAAGGAACAGGTCTCCAGGGTCCCTGTCCCGGTCGGATCGAGCGCGGGATCGAGGTGGATCTGACAGCGATCGGGCACTCCATTTCCATCACAGTCCCGGCCTCCGTCCGCGCGCCAGAAGGAGACGGCACCGGCGGCGCAGCCGAAGCTCCCGCCACAGCCGGCGGGGTCTCCCGGCGCACCGACGATGAGCACCCCTCCCTCCACGGCGAGTGCCGCACCGAACCCGGCTCCCGCCGCGGGGCTCGGCGCGGAGAGCTCGGCCTCCGGCGGAGAGGACGCAGCCCCTCCGGGGAGCGAGCGATAGGCCCGCACGACACCACCCAAGGGAGCTCCACCCTCCTCCGCAGGAGTCGCGACCCACCAGCGCTCCCCGTCATGCCCGAGCGCGCGTCCAAACCCGGGTGCCACCGTCGTCGACGGTGGGAGGAGCCCCGGGATGAACGGGAGAGAGGGGACACTCCCCCCCGATGGAGAGAGGCCCGCGATGATGGAGAGGGGGAGCCACCCGACCGCCCCGCTGGCGATCATCCCCGGCTCCCTCCGGTAGGGAGCGCCGATGGCGAGCACGCCACCCCCGAAGGCGAGGGCCGCGCCGAGAGCATCGTCGCTCGCCCCGTTCGGATCGATGACGCGGGCGACACGAACCGGCCCCGCGGCGGCGCTCGGGGGAAGGCGGTAGAGATCGACGACTCCGCACTCGAGGGTCGCTGCCGATCCCCGCGGGGAGCCGACGGCGAGGAGCCCCCCCGACAGCGTGAGGCACTCCGCGAACCCGGTCTCGCTCTCCCCGGGAGGAGGAAGGAGGCGGCCCTCCTCGATCCAGTCGACTCCGACCCTGCGGAGGATGTCGACCGCTCCCGTCGGCGATGCCGCCGGTCCCGCTCCCGGCGCCCCGACGACGAGACGCGGACCCGAGGCACTGAGGCTCGCGCCGAAGCGCGCCCCGGGAGGGAGTCCCGCCCCGACCAGCACCCCCTCGGGAAGGAGGGTGCTCGTTCCTGCGCTTCGGTCGAGGAAGAAGAGATGCACCGCGCCCGCACCGACACCGGCGGGAACACCAGGGAGAGAATCGAGGGGGGCGCCGATGCACCAGGTCTCCCCGACCCGCGCGAGGGCGGTGCCGAAGCGACTGCCGGGGGGACCGCTGACCCACACCTCGATCGCGCCGCTCTCGACCGAGCCGAACGCGACCGTGTCCGCCCCGGGGGCGCCGATGGCGAAGACCGTTCCATCGCTCAGGATCGTGGAGCCGAGCCGCTCCCCCGGACCGACGCCGCGGTGCACCTGGTACGGACAGGGAGCAAAGTCCACGCCTTGCACGACCCCCGCCGCGATCAGGAGGAGCGGGAGGGAGAGGAGAGGGGATGGGGTGATCGAGGTGAGGCGGACGCGAAGAGACATTCCGAGAGGGGAGCTCCTCCAGGAGGAAGGAGCCGAGGTGCGATGGGCAGGAGAGAAGGTCATCATCGGAGACTCCTCCGGAGGAGGATCCCCACCAGCTCGATAAAGACGCGCGGCGACGGGCGATCCCGCGGGGCGATCAGCCTCCCGAGAGATCCTCCGCAGTGGACCGGTCGGCGAGTCGGTCGGACAGCCGGTCGAAGGGCCGCTCCCGGTCGAAGGTCTGCAGCAGGGTCTCCCGGGCGAAGCGCCCCGGGTCCGGTTCGCCGAAGATCACCTCGGGGCCACGCGCGTCCTCGGAGAGGGCGACGAGGACCGCGGCGCACATGCGGCAGCACTGCAGGGTGACATGCACCCGGCTGCCCTTCGGGATGGGAGCACCCCTGCGAGCCCACCACATCTGGGCCAGGTTGACCTCGGCGTGGAGGGAGCGCCCCTCCCCGCCGCGATTCATCGCACCGAGGGCGATCTCCCCATCCGGGAGCTCGAGCACCGCCCCGACCGGTCGATCCCGCCGATGGAGCTCCCCCTCCCGCCGAGCACGGAGAGCCCACTCGCGGGCGACCTCCATCGGGAGGCCCCCGGCCGGGGGTGGGGAGAGGTGATGGGCGGTCCGCACCGCGGCCCGCGCCTCCTCCGCCGCCGGAGTGACATCCACCGCGCGCGCGAGGCGTGACGCCCCGGGTCCCTCGCCCTGAACGCGTCCGGGGGGAACCCCGGCCCCGACGATACGCTTCGCAGCCCCGGACAGCACGACCGCGCAGCGCTTCGCCTGCACCTTCACGAAGGCCGCATCCATCATCCGCAGCGGGACGGAGCTGAAGAGGCGACGGCGGAGCCGCGCATGACTCCGCCCGGGCTCGATCGAGGCGATCCCCTGGATCAGGTCGATCACGGGGGACCAGGGGACCGACGCCGCGGACGACGGGTCGGTCGGAATCGGACGATGCGCGTGGAGGACGAGCTCACCGTCGTCGACCCACGCGACCTCTTCACCGGGATGGCGGTGCCGAAGGTGATCGGTGATCGCGCGATCCTCGGGGGTGACCGCGTAGGGAGGGGCGCGCCGACTCAAGGGGTCTCCTCCCCGCGCCCCCGGAGGCGGGCTCCATGGGCGCGCTGGACGGTGCTCCGAACGGTGCTCCGGACGGCACGACGCGGGGCGCCCGAGATCACTCGTGGCGGAGCGCTGCGATCGGATCGAGCAGGGCCGCGCGGCGCGCCGGGAAGATCCCGGAGAGGATCCCCACGGCCATGGAGATGGAGAGGGCGAGCGCCACGCTCGTCGCCGTGACCACCGCGCTCCAGCCGGTGTAGAAGGTCAGGCCCTCGGCGATGCCGACCCCGGCGAGCACCCCGACGATGCCGCCGAAGACCGAGATCACCGTCGTCTCCGTGAGGAACTGCACGATGATGTGCCGCTTCTTCGCGCCGAGGGCGCGACGGATCCCGATCTCCTTCGTCCGCTCCGTCACCGTGGCCAGCATGATGTTGGCGATGCCGATCCCCCCCACGAGGAGGGAGATGCTCGCGATCGCGACGAGCGCGTAGTTGAAGACCTGCTGGGTCTTGCGTCGCTGGGCGAGGACCTCGAGCGGCACGACCATCTTGAAGTCGTTCTGGGTGTGGTTGCGGTCGAGCAGGGTCTCCACCATGCGGGCGACCGTGAGCACCTGATCGAGGTCCTCGACGGAGATCACGATCTGGTTCAGCTCCACATCGGTCGCCTCCATCGAGCCGGAGCGACGGACGATGGAGCGGGTGCCGTTTCGCGTGAGAATCGTCTCGTGGGGGACGTAGATCTCGGTGGCCTTGGAGTCGACGGCGAGCGCCTCGGCGGCGTATCCCTGGAACTCCGTGTCGTCGAGGACTCCGATGATGTCGTAGCTCTCGGTGCCGATGATCAGGGGGCGATCGAGCGGGTCCTCGTAGATCCCGAGCTCCTGCAGCAGGCCCTCCCGGATCACGCAGACCCGGCGCAGCTCCTCACCGTCGTTCTCGTCGAGGGGGCGACCCAGCGCGGTCTCCAGACCGAACAGCTCGAGATGCTCCGCCTTCACGGCGTAGATCGTCCCCTCCACCCGTCGCGACCCGTTCCAGATCGGCTGCGAGCTGATGTGGACCGGCAGCGCCTTCTCGATTCCGGGGACCGTGGCCTCGATCTGACGGAAGTCGCGGAAGGTGAGGCCGTAGCTCGAGATCCACTGGCGGCTCTGATTCCCCTCCGTGGTCTCGGTCGGCTTCGTGGAGTTCACGATGATGTTCTGAATGCCGAGGCGACCGATCTCCTCGAGCAGCTCCTTCTCCGCCCCGGCTCCCAGGGCGAGCATCGCGATCACGGAGCCCACGCCGAAGATGACGCCGAGCGCGGTGAGGAAGGTGCGCATCGGGTAGCCGAAGAGGTTCCGCAGCGCGAGGCGGAAGAAGGCGATCTGCTTCGCTCCGATCATGCCGCCGCCTCCTCGAGGATCACTCCGTCGCGAATGTGCACCTGTCGCCCCGCTCCGCGGGCGATCTCCTCGTCGTGGGTGATCATCACGATCGTCCGCCCCTGGGCGTGGAGCTCGTGCATCAGCGCGAGGACATCCTCGCCGGTCGCGGTGTCGAGGTTCCCGGTGGGCTCGTCCGCGAGGAGCATGACCGGATCGTTGACGAGGGCCCGCGCGATCGCGACCCGCTGCCGCTCCCCGCCGGAGAGCTGGTTCGGGAGATGCCCGAGGCGATGGGAGAGCCCGACCGCATCGAGGAGCTCGCGGCACCGCGCCTCGGAGGAGGCTCCGTCATGGGGGTGGTAGAGTCGCGGCACCGCCACGTTCTCCAGCACGGTCAGCTGGGGGATCAGGTTGAAGCTCTGGAAGATGAAGCCGATGTCCTGATTGCGCTTCTCGGAGAGCTCATCGTCCCCGATCGTCGACACATCCCGGCCGTCGAGGAGGTAGCTCCCCTCGGTGGGACGATCGAGGCATCCGAGGAGATTCAGGAGGGTGGACTTCCCGGAGCCGGACTGTCCGGTGATCGAGACGTACTCCCCGGTCCTCACGGTGAGGTCGATCCCCTTGAGGACATGAAGTCGGGCCGACCCCTCTCCGAAGAACTTGTGAATCCCCCGCAGCTCGATGACGGCTTCACTCACGGCTGCGGACGCCCTCTCGGTCCGCCAGCTCCGGAGCCGCCGCTGCCGCCGGCCCCGGCGCCGCCCGGCGGGCGACCGCCGCGACGCCCGCCCACGCCTCCCTCGGGCCGCCTCCGCTCGGTCGTCGGCGCCGCCTGCTCCTCGCGGCCGGAGGCGCCGGCGGACTCGACCTGCGCGGCGTCCGGCTCGTAGAGGAGGATCTCATCCCCCGGGGAGAGCCCCTCGAGGATCTCCAGGTAGGACTCGTTCGAGCGACCGACCCGCACCCGGCTCTCCACCACCAGCCCGTCCTTCCGCTGATAGCAGAAGAACCGGCCCTGACGGGAGTGCACCGCCTGCAGGGGGACATAGATCACATCGTTCATCTCACCGATGCGGATGTCGACCGAGGCGCTGGTGCCCGGCTTGAGGTCGAGCTCCTGGCCGCCGAGCTGGATCTCCACCTTGAAGCGGCGGATCTGATCCCCCCAGCGGCGGTTGCCGGCGTTGGCGACGGAGTCGATCTTCGCGACCTCCCCGTTGAAGGACTTCCCCTTCTTCGTCTCGGAGCGGATCGTGGCCGGCATGCCGACCCGGAGCTTGTCGATGTCCGCCTCGTGCACGTTGATCTGGACCGCCATCTCGGTGGGGTCGGGGATCGTGACGATGATCTGCCCCTGGTACACGTTGTTGCCGACCCGGATGTCCTCGGAGTCCCAGGAGCGATCCGGGTCTCCGTAGAGCACGACACCATCCGCCGGCGCGTCCAGGGACATCTTCTCGAGGTCGGCGAGGTCGACCAGCAGCTCCTGCCGCTCGCGGGCGAGGCGACGCTGCTTCTGGTTCACCTGCGCCTTCTTCCCCTCGAGGCGCGCCTCGGCCTGGTTCGTGGCCCGAAGGATCCCGCGCTCCGCTTCGGTGACGGCCGCCTCCTTCTGCCGGATGTCGAGGGGCTTCTGGTACTTCAGGTAGAGGTCCTTGTTCTGGCGCGCGGTGCGAAGGGACTCCTCCGCCTTGAACTTCTTGATGCGCTCATCTTCGAACTGGTCCGCCGTGATGAACTCCTTCTCGAGCATCTTCGGCATCTCCTGGAAGCGCGCCTTCGCCCGCTCGAACTCGGAGTCGGCGGTGGTGATCGCGAGCTCCAGCTCCCGCTCCTTGGCGGGGATGTCCCCCTCCATCAGCTTGGCGAGCTCGGCGCGGGCGACCTCGAGCTGGAGCTGGGCCTTCTCCACATCGGTCTGGTTCTGCTCGATCTGGATCTGCTCCTCGGTGAGGGCCGCCTTCTCCTCCGACTCGAGCTGGATGATCAGGTTCTGGCGGTTCTCGACCTCCTGCGCGAGCTCGGAGCTGTCGAATTCCACCACGACCTCGCCGGTCGAGACGGTGCTGCCCTCCTCGATGAGCCACTTGATCGGCACCCGGCGCTCGACCTGGGAGGAGACCTGCGCCGCGTTCCGCGTGCTCAGGGTGCCCCGCTCGGTGAGGGAGATGACGAGGTCGCCCTGCTGGACGGTGTAGGTGCCCCCGGTCGCGGACTCCACGCCCGTGCCCATGGTGGCCGCCCCACCCTGCCAGAGATAGAAGCCCCCGCCGGCGACGAGGAGTGCGAGGACGAGTACGATTCTCATTCTTCCACCTGTCCCGAGTCGTCGACGAAGAGGAGCCCGAGCTGACGCAGGAGGGTCAGGCGGGCGATCTCATGGTCGACGATCCGATCGAGCTGCTGGTTCTGGGCGTCGGTCAACTGGTCGGCGGCCTCCGTGACATCGCGGTTCGTCGCGAGACCGGACTCGAACTCGAGGCTCGCCTTCTCCAGCGAGAGCTCGAGGGATCGGATCTCCTTCTCACCGATCTCGATCTGGGTCCTCCGCTGCCGGAGGGTCCCGAGGGAGTTTCGCACCTCGAGGATGACCTGGTCCTCGGTCCGGTCGAGGTCCCGCTCCGCCTGGAGGAGCGAGATCTCCGCCGAGCGCAGGGAGGCCCGCTCCGACTTCCGGTCGAAGGGGATCTCGAGCGCGAAGCCGATGGAGGCGGCATCCCGCTCGTGGAAGTCGAGCTGTCGCAGGCTGCTCTGGGAGTCGCTGCTCGTCGACCACGATGCGCTCAGGTTGAAGTTCGGCAGGATCCGGTCCCGAGCGATCGTCACCGAGCGGCGCTGGTCCTCCAGGCGATCCCGCTCGGTCACGAGGTCGAGCCGGTTGTGGAGGGCGGCGCGCACTGCGGCATCCAGATCGAGGGCGAGCTCGTTGAGATCGGGGAAGGTGTCCTCGACGTCGAACTCCACCTCGGTGGGGAGGCCGAGGTCGATCTTGAATCGGTCCAGGGCGACCGCGAAGCCCTGCTCGGCGGAGAGGTACTGATCCTGCGCCTGCAGGAGGGACTGCTCGGCCCGGAAGACGCTGAGGGAGTCTCCACGCCCGAGGCGGAAGAGAGCCTGTGCCTGGTCGTAGGCGAACTGCTGCCGCTCGATGTTCTGGCGCGTGTTCTCGAGCTGCTGCTCCTGGGAGAGCAGCGCGTAGTAGTCGTCGATGATCCGGATGACGAAGTCCTGACGGAAGAGCTCGAAGCTCCGCGCCTCGTACAGGAGGGAGCGCTCCGCCTGGGTCAGCCCCTCGAAGGCGATGGCGTTCCCCGCTCCCCGCAGAAGCGGTTGGGAGAAGGAGACGGTCGTGCCGCCGGAGACGCTCTGATCCGGCCCGAGACCGTCGGAGACCCGGTCATAGCCCCAGGAGGTGTCCACGCTCAGGGTTCCGCCCCCGAAGGTGAGGTAGCTGCCGCCGAGCGAGAGGGAGGCGACATCGGAGGAGCGCAGGTCGCTCGCGTCGGAGAGGGTGTAGTTCACCGACCCGTCGAAGACCGGGCGCAGGAAGTCGCGACGCGTCACGCCCAGGTCGATGGCGGAGAGGAAGAGGGACTCCCGCCGCGCCTGGTACTCACGGCTGTGCTCGGTGGCGATGCGGATCGCATCGACGAGGCGCAGCGGATCGGGCACCTCGATGTCCGTGACCGGGGCCTCGCTCACCTCCGCCGGATCGGTGACCCCCTCGAGGCGCGGGTCGATGAGCTCGTCCCGACGGAAGGCGGCGACCTCGGCGCGCTTCTCCGCCTCGATCGCCCGCCCCTCCTCGCTGGTGCGGCCCCCCCAGAGCCCGGCGCAGCCGCTGAGCGGCAGCAGCGCCGGCAGGAGCAGGACCAGCAGCACCCGGGAGCGGACCCGGGGAGGACGCGGAGCCATCCCGCGCTGCGAGCGATCCGGACGGCAGACGATGCGCATCGGGTCTCCTCTCTCGGGGTCGGGAATGCTCCGTGCCTCCCCCCGCCCGCGACGGAGGGCTCGACTCACCCGGTCTTCGTTCCCCTAAGGAACTTGGATGCGGGGGGATCGAGGAGGATGGGAGGATTCCGGCGGGGCTCACACCGTCCAGCGAAGCGGTCCGGGCCCCTCGTTGCGAGACGGGCAGAAGGCGGTCAGGGTCGCGAAGATACCCGAGGACCTCCTCCGCCGCTAGAGGCCAGCAGGAGGGCTCACAACCACAAGCCCTTGTCTTGTTTTGACTTGGGAACGCCGCGGGGCGGATCACCAGGGCTGGCCGGCGCGCTCCCGGGTGCCCTTCAGCTTGCCGGCATGAATCTTCCAGAACCCGGCGTTCGTCCGGATCGCGCGGCTGACCGGGCGCTTGTTCAGATAGACAGCCGGCGTTCCGGGGATGCGAAGGACGTTCGCGGCCCCCCGCATGTCCTCGTCGATCCGGCGCTGCACCTCGGCCGAGCCCATGTCGGAGATGAAGCGACCCAGATCGAGACCGGTCTCCTGGGCCGCGGCGGTGTAGTCGACCGCCGCGAGCTCGGGGTAGCGCTCGTGCAGGTAGGCGTGCATCCGCCAGAAGGCGTCGTTCCCCTGGAGCCGGGCCGCCTCCAGTGCCTTGGCCCCCTTCAGACCCTCGGTGTGGTCGCTGCGGATGTAGTGCTTGTAGATCACCTCGAGATGCCCGTTGAAGATCCCCACCAGCTCATCCTCGAGGAACGCGTGGAACTTGTGGCAGTTCGGGCACTCCGGATCGCCGTAGACCACGACCTGCATGTAGTAACCGGTCCGACTCCGTGCGGTCCCGCTCTTGCGATCGATGAAGGTCGCCGGCTCGAGGCGCGGGTCATCGTCCCGAAGCGGGATCTCGAGCTTCCCCTGCTCCATGAAGGCCGCATCGAGGATCTCGATGTCCCCCGCGAACTCCTGCAGTCGGGCGTTCTCCTCCCGCAGAGCGGCGAGCTCGGTCCGCATCGCCGCGACCTCCGCATCGGTCGCGGGGCCCGCCGCGGCGAGCTCCGCCTCCAGAGTGGCGATCCGGGTCTTGAGCTCCTCGTTCTGCACCACGAGGTCCGCCTCCCCCTCCGTCCCGGCCTGCAGCGCCCGCAGCTCCTCCGCCGCCTCGGCGTAGGCGCCGAGGAGGTGGCCGGCACGAACCGCCCGGTAGGAGTGCCATTCGGCGGCACAAACCGCGAGGACGAGCAGGCCGAGGGCGATCCCCAGCCGCGGATCGGGGAAGGGGAGGACCGGCTGCACCAGACCTTCCCCCTCCTGGGGGAACCCGGGTTCGGTCGGTCTCAGCCTCCAGAGGAGGAAGGCGACCGCGAAGTTGCAGAGGTGGGTCCCGAGGCAGAGGGGACAGGTGTGGCCGATGACCCCCCACATGATGCCGAGGAAGGTGAAGGAGCCGAGGACACCGACCGCGACGACCCCGAGGACCGCGGTGTGCAGTCGACGGACCGGCCAGGTCGGAGAGCCGACGAGACCGAGGTAGATCGCGAGAAAGGTCGCGTAGAAGAGGCCCAGCGCCGCCACGGGGATGCGCCCGTCGCGCAGCTCCTCCCCGCTCACCCCCTCGGGCGCGAACGGGAAGTAGCCGTAGCGGGAGGTGATCACCTTGTCGCAGCCGACGCTCTCCGGTCCGCAGAGCTTGCCGAGCAGCCCGGGGTCGCTCGTGCCCCGGGCGTGCATGTCGAGGAGCTGGGATGAGAGGAGGAGCGCGACGAGGGCGAGGGCGAAGGCGGTCCAGCGGAGGATCTTCGGGTTCGTCATTCGGGGCGGTCCCTTCCGGCGCAGTCCGGGGGGGATCGTAACGGATCCGCCCCGAGCCGCCACATCGCCCGCTGGATCCGCCGCGCCGGGGTCGGAGACGACCGGTCTCAGTGCCCCTCGAGGGCATCATCGTCGTGGAACGCGAGCCCGTGCCCCGGCCCGGCGACCGACTTCGCGATCCAGACGATCTGCCCCGTGTGCCAACCGAAGTGCTCCTGAACATGGAGGACCGCATCGAGCCCGGTGACCGGGAAGCCCTGGATCGAGGTGTCGCGCAGGAGCGCCTCCTCATCGAGGGAGCGCAGCACCGGGAAGCTCGCGGTGACGGTCGCGCGGAGGTCGGCGAGGAGGGTGCCGGAGTCCGCCCCTCCTCGGGCGGAGAACTCCTGCTTGCGGGCCCGCGCGGTGGGTCCCCCCCCGAGCCCTCCGAGGAGCCACTGCCGGACGTTCCCCTCGAGGTGGAGGAGGAGGTTCCCGACCGAGGGGACATCCTCGTGCGGCCGCCACCAGAGGCGATCCGGAGGGAGGAGGGCGACCGCCGCCTCGAGGCGGGGGAGGTACTCCTCCTCGAAGCGGCGGATCGTCTCCTCCACGAGCCGCTCCCCGAGGAGGCTCACGCGTCTCCCGCCTCGACATCGGAGCCGGCCCGGTCCGCTCCCGTGGAGCGGGGTCGCCAGCGGCTCGCGTAGTTGAGGGTGACGCAGGTGAGGGTCGCCACGAGGAGCACCGCGCCGATCACCCAGGGGAGCCCGGCGTCGGTCGAGTAGCCCTCGGGGAGGGCGAGCTTCCCGCTCCAACCCGCGGACATCGAGATCCCGAGGATGAGCGCGGTGAAGGCGTAGCCGGTGATCAGCCCCGATGCGGTGAGGATGCCGGGGTGCGTGGAGTGGGAGATCCTGCGGGTCGCGATGAAGCGGGCGAGGGCACCGAGGAGGATCCCGCATCCGATGTCCGCCGGCAGGTAGATCCCCACCGCGAGGGCGAGGGAGCTGAGGAGCGCGCCCTTCCGCCGCCCGACCTCCTCGATGATGACCGCGAGGACGCCGAGCCCCGCGCCGACCCCGACCGGCCCCCACGGGATCGCCGAGTCGAGGAAGAGGGAGGCGAGGACGGTGCCGAAGAACGCGGCCTGAGGGCAGGGGATCTCCGCGCTGCCGAGGCCGCCGAGCTGGGCGTGAGCGATCTGGAGGGCGTAGGGGACGCTGAGCGCCCCCACGAGGAGTCCGACGATCTGACCGATCAGATGATCGGAGACGCGGAAACGGCTGAGCTGCACCGTCTTGTAGTCCTGGCTCGCGTCGTTGGCGGCGCACACCGCGACGCAGGTGGCGACGACGACCGGCACGAGGAGGGCGATCCCGTCCATCCCCTCGAGTCCGATTCCGAGCGCGGTGAGGGAGAGGACGAGCATCCCCATGAAGGTGGTCCCGCTCACCGGTGACGCGGAGGCCCCGACCTGCAGGGAGAGGAGCGCACCGAGGCCGGAGAGGAACGCGGCGAGGACGAGGGCCACGACCCCCACCACGAGGAGCTGGAGCGCGCTGGCGCCCAGCATCCCCATCAGGAGGAGGAGCCCGATCGCGCCGATCCCGATCGAGGCGAGCTGACGACGGCGGACATCGGGGGGGATCCGGATCAGCTCCAGATCGACCTCCGCCGCCGCGGCCGAGCCCGCCCTGCGGCCCTCGAGCGCGTAGCGACCGAGGCTCCAGATGACCGCGACGCACATCGCGGCCCCCCCCACCCAGCGGAAGGTCTCGGAGGGGAGCCCGTGGGCGGAGGCGTAGCTCGTCACTCCCCCGTGGATCAGGCTTCCGCCGAAGATCATCAGCGCGGTGGGCAGGGTCAGCAGCGCGCCGATGCCGAGATAGACCGCCGAGGTGGGGATCGGCAGGGCGATGCCGCCCTCGCCCCAGCCGGGGAGGGAGACCCGCCCGAGCTTCTCCGGCAGCAGCTTCAGGGAATGGCACGCCTTCAGCACCAGCCCGAGCAGCAGCCCGGGCACGAGGGAGGTCCAGACCGGCGGGCGATCCTCGGGGTTCTCGGCGGCGGTGTCGATGAGGCGATCGCACGCGACCGCCTCCGGCGCCGGCAGCTTCGGGTCGGTGAGGAACCGCTCGGTGGCGAGACCGACGAAGCCCCACCCGATGAAGGAGCCGACGATCGAGGCGAGGATGAGGACGGAGACATCGACGGGCGGGATGTCGAGCCCCTGCTGCCGCGCGAGGACCTGAATGATCGGCGCGGTGAAGACGACCCCCGCGCTCACCGCGACTCCACCGGAGCCGGTGACCTGCAGCAGGGAGAGGAAGGGTCGGAGGCGCGCTCCGAGGAGCCGGCCGAAGCCGATCCACCCGAACAGTACGACGAGCGGGCTCACCCCGGGGGAGATCCCCGCCTTCGCGGTGGCGATCACGATCGCCATCGAGAGGAGCCCGGACACGATCGCTCCGATCAGGATCGTGCGGATCCGCTCCTTCCGGGTGAGCGCGCCCGAGACCTCGGTCCTCGTGTTCATCCCTCGTCCTCTCCGTCCGATCTTCCGACCCTCGAGGTGGCGCCTTCATCCCGGGAGACATCGGAGCGGGTCCGCTCCTCCTCCATCAACGCGCGCTCCCTCTCCTCGTGCCCTCGCCGCATCGCCTCCTCGAACCGCCTGCGGCGACTCGACGCGGATGCCTTCTCGACCTGCCCCCGGAGGAGGGCGGGGCCGAAGAAGAGGAGGTAGTTGAGGAAGGAGGCGAGGATGATGACCCGATCGGCGTAGTCCGCGGGCGCACCCCACGAACCCAGACCGAAGCGGTAGAGCGCGGTGAGCGCGGCGATCCATCCGATCCAGCGCGCCTTGACCGGGAGAATGCCGAAGAGGTTGATCGTGAACTCGGGATTGAGGGTCGCGAAGCCGAGGAGCACCGTGGTGTAGAGGTCGGAGAAGCCGCGCAGATGGACGTATCCGGGATCGAGCTGACCGGCGATCAGCGCTCCCACCAGCGTGAAGATCCAGGCGAAGAGCACGTAGAGGTTCAGTCGCATCGGCCCCCACTGCGACTGCAGGCCGGCGCAGAAGAGATGGAAGATCATCACGTAGAAGAGGAAGAAGATCGGATTCGTCGGCTCGGGGATCGCGAGGAACGAGACCGCCCGCCACACCTCCCCCTCGAGGAGCCTCGACGGCCAGAGCACCATCTGCTCGAACGCGCGGTTCGCGCGCTGGGGGTCGACCATCCCGACGAGGTAGAGCATCACCTGCGGCGCGAGGAGGACGAAGGAGATGTTGTGGATCGCGTAACGGCCGAAGCGTCGCTCCAGATGGCGCAGCAGCCTCTCCATCGATCCCTCCCTAGGCGACATGCTCGTCGAACTCGTTGAAGTACATGAAGAAGAGCACCGCCATCCCCAGCATGCCGCCGAAGGTGGTCCAGATGCCGGCCCCGATGCCGACCTTCCCGGAGAGATAGAGATAGTTCATCCCGACCACCGTGGCGAGGGCCCCCACGAAGACGCGCGTGGCCGAGACCCTCGACCGGCGGTGCGGCCGGACCCGGAAGAGGAGTCGGAGGTACTGCTGGGAGATGACGATGAAGATGATCATCGAGAGGATCCCCCACTCCTCGAGCTGCGGGGCCAGAATGAAGAAGTCGTAGGCGGCGTGGATGACGACGACCTTCGCGAACGCCTCGATGGCCTCGCTCCACGCGTCGCGCCGACGCAGCCGCGCCGCGCGGAAGAGGTGGTGACCCGCGTAGCCGGTCAGGGCCATGTGCGCGAAGTTCGCGGTCATGAACCGCCCGATGATCCCGTCCCCCGGGTCCATCAGGTAGTAGGAGCCGTTCTCGTTCATCGCGAACCCGAGTCCGACCGCCGAGGCGAGCACGAGCGCCTGGACCTCTCCCCCCCGCCGCAGCAGGAGGGGCACGAGCGGGATGAAGCAGAGCAGCTTCAGCAGCTCCTCCCGGAACCCGATCGAGAGCGCGTGGAGGAGGTGCCAGGTCACCGGCCGACCGACCTCGTCCCCGAGCACCGCCTCCTCCGCCACGAGGGAGAGGAGGGTGAGCTCGGTGCTCAGCCAGCCGAGGGCGATGGCGACCGGCAGCAGGGCCTGATTCTCCCGCAGCCAGCTCCAGCCTCCGCCGAGGTGAAAGAGCAACAGGAGCCAGCAGAGCCCGATCACCGAGACCGCGACCCAGATCCCCGGGGTCCAGCGCTCGTACTGGGAGAGGATCATCGGGAGCGCCATCGCGAGGTACTCCCCGCGATCCCGGTGGTACCGGGCGACGAACCGCGGCGAGGTCGCGCGGCGGGTCGCCGGCTCCGCGATGGCCGCCCCGAACTCCTCGATCCGGTCGGCCCGGAAGAGGGACTCGGTCCAGCCACCGGTCGCCGTGGGGTCCGGGACGCCACCGGGAGAGAGCCGCCGCGCCCGCTCGAACCACGCAGCCGCGGTCGCGGGATCCCCGCACGCCAGGGCGATGCGCCCCCCCTCCCGCTGCAGCGCGAAGTCGGCGGGGAAGGGCTCGAGATGAAAGAGGGCGGGGCGCCCGGGGGCGGAGTCCCGCCACGCCAGCAGCATCGGCAGCGGGACCGGCGCGGTCCGCAGCAGCGCGTCGAAGGAGACCCGGTCGATGGAAGGGAGGGGATCGAGGGGACCCGAGGTCGACCGCAGGCGGCAGAGCTCGATCCACGCCTCGCGGTCCTCGGGATGGGAGGCGAGGTGATCGAGGAGCCGTCGCTCTCCCGCCGCCGGCCCGGAGCTCGCCGCCTCCCAGCGCGCCATCTCCACGGCGGAGGGGCCGAGGCCGACGATCCGCAGGAGGATGGAGAGCAGCACGAACCCGCCGAAGATGCCGAGCCCCATCCGCGTGAGGCTCTCGCGGGTCAGGCGGACGCGTTCCAGTCGACGGACGATGCGGTCGAGCACGGGCCTCCTCGGCGGGGTTCGGTCGGCACGCGGGGACTATCGGTGATCCCGTCTCCGGAGACCAGAAATCTCGCGCCGCCGGCCGCGTTGTGATCCGGAGCGCCGTGGGGCAAGATCCCGGGATCCCCGCCCGGAGCGCATCGACCAGGTCGGAGAGCATCCCATGGCTGAGACCCAGAGGCTGGAACCCGAGCTCGACCACGAGCACTCCCCCGAGGCGATCGGAGCCCGCCTCGCCGGGCGCACCGGACCCGGCCACCTCCGCGACTTCGTCTACGGGGCGGTGGATGGCACCGTCACGACCTTCGCCGTCGTCTCCGGCGCGGCCGGCGCCGGGCTCGGCGGGCGGGTGATCGTCATCCTCGGCCTCGCCAACCTCCTCGCCGATGGCTTCAGCATGGCGGTGAGCAACTACCTGGGCACCCGGGCGGAGCTCCAGGGGCGCGAGCGGGCGCGGTCGATGGAGGAGCGGCACATCGATCACCACCCCGACGGGGAGCGCGAGGAGATCCGCCAGATCTTCGCCGCGAAGGGGTTCGTCGGAGAGGACCTCGAGCAGGTCGTGCGGGTGATCACCGCGGACCGGGAGCGCTGGATCGAGACGATGCTCCAGGAGGAGCACGGCTACGCCGCGGTCCCTCCCTGCCCCCGGAAGGCCGCGACGGTCACCTTCACCGCCTTCGTCCTCGTCGGTCTGGTGCCGATCCTTCCCTTCGTCCTGCGGGCGCTCGGCGTCCCGGTGGCGGAGCCGTATTTCGCCAGCACGATCGGCACGATGATCGCCTTCTTCTCCATCGGAGTCGCGAAGGCGCGCTTCGTCGAGCAGCCCCGCCTGCTCGCGGGAGTCGAGACGCTCCTCCTCGGAGGTGGCGCGGCCCTCCTCTCCTATGCGGTCGGTGCGCTCCTGAGAGGATGGGTCGGATGATGGATCGCCCGAGGGTCCGAAGCGTGGAGGGGGCGCGCTCCCGCCGGCAGCCATCCCGCCCACCTCGGCTGTTGCTGCTCGCCCTGCCGCTCCTCGCCCTGCTGCCCCTCCCTCTCGCGGGCGCCGTCGCGGCGGAGGAGGCCCGGCCGGTCCTCCGGGTCCGCGCCGACCCGGTCGTCGAGCTCCTCGCCATCGTCTTCCGCCTCGCCGGCAGCCCGGAGTACTCGACCGCGGCGGAGGGGAGCCCGGGGCGGGCGGCGATCGACGCCCGATTCGCCCGGCATGAGGACCACCCGGCGGTCGCCCTCGCCCGCCGACTTCGGAGTGAGCGGGGCATCTCTCACGATGCCGTCGTCTCCCTCGCGGTGCACATCAACAACATCCGGAACTTCTCCCTCGTCCAGCCGCTCGAGGACGCACCCCGGTACCTCGATGCCCGCTGGGACGCGCCCTCCGCCTCCGCGTTCATCGAGCAGCTCCGCGACTTCGCGACCGAGACCGCCTTCGACGACTGGTGGGATGACCAGAGGGAGGTCCATGAAGCCCTGACCGCACCCCTCCTCGAGGGGCTCGTCGCGGAGCTGGATCTCCCGTGGTTTCGAAATCATCTCGGCCTGAGGATCGATGGAACCCTCGAGGTGATCGTCTCCCCCGCCGCGGGCGGGAGCGCCTACTCCGTGAGCGCCGAGGTCGAGCGGCGGGACGGAGCGGAGCGGGTGCACCATGTGATCCTGGGGGCGATGGGGAAGGACCTCCGGGGAGAGGCGCGGATCCGAGCGGTCGACACCATCGTCCACGAGCTCTGCCATCCCACCGTGAACCCCGCCGTCGACGCCCGCGTCGATCTCTTCCGGGAGGCTCGGAGCACCCTCGAGCCCCCGATCGCCCTCGCCATGGAGGAGCAGGGCTACGGGGAGTGGTCGATCGTGCTGCGCGAGGTCTTCGTGCGGCTCTTCACCCGCGCCTGGATCCTCGAGCACCGCGGCGCCCGCGCGGCCGAGACCTACGATCAGGAGCAGACCGCCCGGAGCTTCGCGCTCGTCTCCTCCCTCGCCGAGGAGGAGGCGACCCGACTCGCGGGGGCACCGCCGGCCCCGCTCGAGGAGCGCATCGCGGCGTTCGCGCCGGCCATCGACAGGATCGCGCGGGAGCAGGCGCGCGAGCTCGAGCCGCATCGTCCCCGAGTGCTCCGCGTCGAGCCGGGGATCGAGTGCCTCGACCTCGCCCCCGGTCCCATCACCCTGAGGATCACCTTCGACCGCCCCATGGAGGCGGGGTTCAACGTGATGCGGCTGCGGGCCCCTTTCCCGGAGGTGACCGGGAGCGCCGGCTGGACCGAGGATCGGCGCGTCTTCTCGGTGCCGCTGAAGGTCGCGGCGGGAGTCCGCTACGAGCTGGGGGTGAACGGACCGGGCGGCGGGGCCTTCCGCGCGGCGGAGACGGGGGTTCCGCTCATCCCGTTCCGGGTGATCCTGTCGAGCCCGCCTCCGGGGGGCGCCCCCGGCGCGGAGGCGCCGCGGGTGGTCCGAATCACGCCGAGTCCGGAGGGGGGAGCGGTGGCCCCGGGAGAGACCGAGCTGCGGCTCGAGTTCGATCGGAGGATGGCGGAGAGCTACAGCGTCACCGGGGGGGGAGAGACCTTCCCGGAGGTGACCGGGGCGCCCCGCTGGAACGAGGAGCGCACCGTCTTCACCCTGCCGATCCGCCTCGTCGCGGGGCGGAGCTACCTGCTCGGCATCAACGGACCGAACCACTCCGGCTTCCGAAGCGAGGCGGGGGTGCCGGTCGAGCCCCGCACGATCCGCCTCACCGTCGGCTCACCCTGAGTCGCCGACCCCGGTCCCGTCCTCGACCCGACGGAGAACGCGGACCTTGAGGTACTCGCTCTCCGGAAGGCGGAGCCACGCGGGGTGGTCCGCGCCCGCCCCGAGGCGCTCCTCCAGGAAGACGCGAAAGGGCAGGTCGAAGCTCGCCTGCCGGAGGACATCCTCGAACATCTCCCCCCGCAGGTGATAGCTGCAGCTCGCGGTGATGAGGCGCCCCCCCGGAGCGAGGAGCTGCATCGCGATGCGGTTGAGGTCGCGGTAGCCGCGCTTCCCGCCCTCCACCTCCCGCCGGGACTTGCAGAAGGGCGGAGGATCGAGCACGACGAGGTCGAAGCTCTGCCCGTCCGCGCGCAGCTCGCGCACCACATCGAAGGCGTTCCCCACCCGGGCGGTGAGCGGGCCGAGCTCCTGCGCCTCCGCGGCCGCGGTCGCCCGGGCGAGGGCCTCCGCGGACTGGTCCACGGCGATCGCTTCGCGGGCCCCCCCCGCGAGCGCCGAGAGCGCGAAGGCTCCCTGGTAGCTGAAGAGGTCGAGCACCCGTGCCGATGCAGCGAGGGCGCGCACGCGAGCGCGGGCGGGGCGCTGGTCGAGATAGAAGCCGGTCTTGTGACCATCCCACGGGCGCACCCGATGGACCACTCCGTCCTCCTCGATCTCCACCTCGTCGACCCGCTCGCCAGCGAGGAGGCGCACCTCCTCCGCGAGCCCCTCGCGCTTGCGCACCGGCAGGTCCCCGCGCATCAGCACCATCGCCGGGGAGAAGCGGGCGACGAGCCAGGCGGTGATCGCGCCGCGATTCGCCTCCACCCAGCCGGAGGTCGACTGGATCACGATGACATCGGAGTAGCGGTCGACGACGAGCCCCGGGACTCCGTCCGCCTCGGAGTGGACGAGGCGCTCCCCCGTTCGCTCCCCGATGCCGGCCTCCCGCAGGGCGATCGCATCGGAGAGCCGGCGGTCGAGGAACTCCTCCACCTCGGGGACTCCGCTCCCCTCCCAGGGACCGCACAGGCGCAGAGCGATCTTCGAGCTGCCGTTCGATGTCATCCCGAGACCGAGGTCGCGCCCTCCCGGCGCGCGCACGCGGACGAGCGCCGTCTTCGGCAGCTCCTGCGAGGCGAGGTCATCGGCGTAGAACCAGGGGTGCCCCCGGCGGCCGATCCGGGCGGCGCGTTCAGGGAGCGTGATGCTCATCGTGTCCGAGGTCGGCTCGGTCGCCATCGATGGTGTCCTTCCGGGATCGGGGAGTCCGCATCTTCACCGTCGGGCGGACCGCGTCCACCTCTGACGCCGAGGCGGGGGAGCGCTCAGGCCTCGCCGAGCAGATCGAGGATCTGAGCCGGGTGCTCGATGAGGTGGTCCGGACCGTGGGGGAGGAGCTCCTCGCGGTGGAAGGGCCCCCACAACGCCGCGCCGGTGCGCACCCCCGCAGCCCGACCGCAGCCGATGTCCGCCGGGGCGTCCCCGACGAAGAGGGCCTCCTCGGGACCGACCTTCAGGAGGGAGAGCGCACGGATCACCGGCTCCGGATGCGGCTTGTGGTGGACGACATCATCGATGGTGACCATGACCTCGAAGTGCTCGAGGAGCCCGACGAGGCGCAGTCCGCGCTCGGTGGTCTCGCGCATCTTGCTCGTCACGATGGCGGTCCGCACCCCGCGCGCGCGCGCCGCGTCGAGCATCCCCGGCACCCCCTCGAAGGAGGTGACGCGGGCATCATGCTCGGCGAGGTTGTGACCGCGGTAGAGATCGATGAGGGCGCTGATCCGCTCGGGGTCCTCCCCCACGCGCTCCGTGAACACCCCCCGCAGCGGGACCCCGACCCGGCTCCGGTAGTACTCCGGGTCGAAGGGCTCCTCCGGGAACTCCCGTCGATGGACATGCTCGTAGGAGGCCAGGATCAGATCAATGGTGTCGAGGACCGTGCCGTCGAGATCGAAGAGGAGGGTCCCCACCGGAGGGCGGGGGCGGGAGGTCGACATGACGAGGGGTGCTCCTCACGGGAACGGGTCCGAGGCTACGCTTCCTGACAGCACTTCTTGTACTTGCGGCCGCTGCCGCAGGGACAGGGGTCGTTCCGGCCGATCTTCAGACCGGGGCGGACCACGGGGCGCGGCTTCTCCTCCATCGCGTCGAGGTACGCCTCGCGCAGCGCGCCGACATACGCGCCGAGGGGCTCTCCATCCGCGAGGCGCCCCCGCCTCCCCAGGTCGGCGATGAAGTCCCCGATCGCCCGGGGCACCCTTCCGCGGAGCTTCCGCTCCACCGGGAACGCCTGCATCCCCTCGAGCATCGCCTCCTTGAGGTCGCGCTTCGTCAACTCCCCGGGGGGGACCCCGCGCACCGCGCACGCCTGGAAGAGGAAGGTGACGAGGAGGGCGTCGATGATCGGATGGAGCGCCGGGTCGAGGCTCGTCCCTGTCGCATCCTCGACATGCTCATCGACCCACTGCTCGATCGTGTCGCGGATCCAGCCTTCGTGCTCCACGGGGTCCTCCCTGCAGGCGACGCGCCCGCCGCCGTCCGGTGGGGCGGAATCGTAACGGAGGAAAGGACTTGGATCGATCCCCGCCCGCGGAAGTCGGTCCGCTTCCTCCGCGGATGATAGCCTTCTCCACGGGCTCGACCTGCGATGCAGGGACGGCCCGCTGGGACCGAGAGATCGGAGGACCCCGTGACCCGAGAGCCCCCGGACGAGAGAGCGCGAACCCCCGTGACCGACCGAACCCCGACCCCCCTGCTCCTCGTCCTCGGCTGCTCCGCCGCCTTCGCCTTCGGCTGGCTCCTCACCGCGATCGATCTCGGGCGCGCGACCCCCGGCGAGCCGATCGCCGCGAGGGAGGATCACTCCCCCCTCCGGGCGGCGACCCCCCCGGGGGACGCGGACCTGACCGGTCCTCGCTCGCTGCGCGGGCACCTCGAGGACGAGGTCCGCCCCGACCCCCTGCTGAACTCCACCGCCGGACGGCTCCTCCTCGCGCTCATCAGCGGCGTGATCGCGACCGCCGTGACGATCGCCATCACGCGTCGTCGGCTCCCCGCACCCGAGTCGGTCCGTCCGGTCCCCGTCCCCACGGTGCGGGTCCGTCGCCCGCTGCGGAGCCGGAGTCTCGATCCCTTCCCCCAGCCTCGACCCCGGAGAGCGGGCGGCGAGATCCCGCCCTCCGACCCCAGGATCCTCACCGGCCGGCGCCTCCTCATCCTCCGGGACCCGGCGTCCGACCGCACCGAGCTGCGCAGCACCCTGCGCGAGGCCGGGGCGAGCGTCATCGAGCTGGGGAGCGCTCCCCTCGACTCTCCGCAGCCTGTCTTCGATCTCATCGTGATCGAGGCGGCGGATGAGCACGGAGTCGAGGCGGCGCTGCGTCGCAGTGGCGCCGGGGCGAGCGGAGCCCCCCTGCCGCCGATCCTCGTCCTCCCCCCGAACGGGGCGGATCCGGATGGAAGGATGGCCTTCGTCGAGCCGGGGTCGAAGAACCTCGGGTCGGGGAAGGACGGCGCACGGGACGAGGGGGCGGAGCTGCGGGAGCAGGTCGCGGCGCTCCTCGCGCCGGTCGCGACCCCCTCCTGAAGCGGGGGCGCAGAGGGGCTCGGGCGCCGATTCAGAGGATCGGTGCGAGAAGCCGGGCGACCGTGGAGCAGAGCCGACGCCGCAGCGGGCGGGCCGCGAGGTACTCCGGGGTGTAGGCGCGGCAGCGGGGGAGAAGCTGCTCGAAGGCCTCGTCGATCGCCCGGACCTCCCGAGGACCATCGAAGATCGTCATCTGCTCGAAGTTGAGCCAGAGGCTCCGGTTGTCGAGGTTGGCGGAGCCGATCATCGCCCACTCCCCATCCACCACCACCGCCTTGGCGTGCATCATCCCCTCCGTGAAGCCGTGGACCTCGACGCCGGCGGGGAGCAGCTCCCCGATGACATACTCCCCGCACAGCTGCACCACCCAGTGATCCGCCGGCGGGAACTGGGTGATGATCTGGACCCGCAGGCCGCTGCGAGCCGCGAGGAGGAGCGCATCGCAGAGGGTCTGATCCGGCACGAGGTAGGGCGTGAAGATGCGGATCGAGCGCCGCGCCCGGGCCAGCGCCGCGACATACGCCTGACGCACCGCGTTCACCGCCTGGTCCGGCCCCCCGCCGATCACCTGGGCGGGAGCGGAGCCGCGAGGCTCCGGGGACGGGAAGTACTCATCCCCCGTCGGATGACGCCCCGCCGCGAAGTCCCAGTCCTCGAGGAACATCCGCTGGAGATCGAGGACCGAGGGCCCCTCCAGCTTCACGTGGAGATCGAACCAGTCGCGGGTCCGATGCCGACGCCGCCCGAGGTACTCGACCCCCACGTTCAGACCGCCGAAGAACGCGAGCCGACCATCGACGATGACGATCTTTCGGTGGTTGCGCAGGTGGGGCGTCGCCTTGCCGAAGAGCCGGACCGGCAGGAACCGGAGCCCCTCCCCGCCCGCCTCCCGGAGGTCCCGGAGGAGGCGCTTGTTGCCGCGCGACCCGACCCCGTCGACGAGCACCCGGACCTCGACCCCCTCCCTCGCTCTCTCGCAGAGGGCTCGCGTGGCGCGCCGACCGAGCTCGTCGTCGCGGAAGATGAAGAACTCCACATGGATGTGGTGACGCGCCCGCCGGATCGCGTCCTCCATCTCCTCGAAGGCGACCACGCCGTGGGGGATCACCTCCACCTCGTTGCCGCCCCGCCGCGGCCCCTCCCCGAGGCCGACGAGGAGCTCCGCGATCGGCCCCCAGCGCCGGTCCACCTCGCTCGGCGCCACCTCCCCTCCGCCGTCGCCGGCGAGGGAAGGGCCGCTGAACCCGACCTTGTGGGAGATCTTCCGTCGCAGGCGACTGGGGAAGCGATTCCAGCCCACGAGGATGAAGAGGATGATCCCGAAGAAGGGGAGAAAGACGATCGCGAGGGACCAGCCCAGGGCCGCCGGCGGCTCCCGCTTGCGGATGAGGGCGGTGATCACCGCGAGGACGACCGCCGCGAAGTAGGTCCAGGAGACGATCCCGGTGATCCACGCTTCCAACGGGTCTCCTCTCCTTGTCGCGCTCTCGACCGCTTCTCGAAGGCTTCTCGAAGGCTCGATCGACGCGAGATCCTGACCGCTTCTCGGAGGGGTGTGGAGAGAAATCGAACCCTTCCCGCCCGGTCCTGCCCCGCTTCCCTCCCTCGGGAGGCGGTTCGGCGGAGGCCCCATCCGGGGACCCGAATCGGCTTCAATCGCCGATTCTCGTAGAGATGCGGTGATGCACTCTCCTCGGGAGTCCCGCGGAGAGTGGGATTCATCGGGATTGTCGTTGCACTCGGCGGGGTTCCTGTGTCCACTACTTTCGCTGGTTGGCTCGCTGACCGAGTAGAGACTTCGAAACCCTTCGCTCAATCCCCCGGGTGGGAGCCCGGCGAACGAAGGACCGAAGCTCGAGAAGACCGAAACGTCGTCGCCCGAACCGATCCGATTGCTCCGATCGTCGTGTGATCCGCTCGCGCTCTCTCACTCTCTCTCCTCGCTCTTCGCTCCCTCCACGACGGTCGATGGACGACCCTTCCCTCGGACCTGGGAAGTGAATGTTCTCATAGGTCCATGCTCGAACCTCCACGGAGGAGTTCATGTCCAAGAAACTGTACGTCGGGAACCTCAGCTACGGCGTCGATGACCACATGCTCAACGATTGCTTCGCCCAGCACGGGCAGGTGACCCAGGCCCAGGTCGTCATGGATCGCGAGACCGGCCGGAGCAAGGGATTCGGCTTCGTCGAGTACTCGACGCAGGAAGAGGCCCAGGCCGCGATCGACGCCCTCGACGGTCACGAGCTCGACGGCCGCGCGATGCGCGTCGATGAGGCGCGTCCGCGCGAGGACCGCCCGCGCCGCGGTGGCGGCGGCGGCGGCGGATACGGTGGCGGCGGCGGAGGCCGCTGGTAGGCCACCTCGCCCCGCGAAGGATCCCGCTCCTCGCGAGCGGAATCGACGAAGAGCCCCCCGCCCGAACGATCGGGCGGGGGGCTCTTTCCATCTCCTGCGCGCCCTCGGGCGAAGGCGCCCCTCCTATCCCCCCGGACCTCCTCGGCGTAGACTCGGGTCGGTCACGATCCACCGTCGAAGGGAGTCCCATGCACCGCCTCACCCCGCAGCTCCACGGAACCGGCCTCCTCCTCCTCGGTCTCCTCCTGGCCGTCTCGACGCCCGGGGTCGAGGCGCAGGAGCCGTACCGCCTTCCCCCCGAGGAGATCCTCCAGATCGTCGACGCTCCCCCCGCTCCGCGCACGAGCGTGAGCCCGGATCATCAGTGGCTCCTCCTCATCGACCGCAGCGCGCTCCCGCCGATCGAGGATCTCGCGCGTCCGATGCTGCGGCTCGCCGGCATGAGGATCGATCCCGCCGCGAACGGGAGCTTCCGCACCTCCTACGACGAGGGGCTCCGACTCCGCCCTCTGCGAGACCCGGAGGCGGAGCCGATTCGCATCCCCATCGCCGCGGATGGACGCCTCGCCTCCACCCGCTGGTCCCACCTCGGCGATCGGTTCGTGTACACGGTCGTCACTTCGAGCGGCACCGAGCTCTGGGGCGTCGAGGTCTCGAGTCCGACGAACCCGCGCCTCCTCGCCACCGGGCTGAACACGATCTTCGTCGCGCCGCGCTGGCTCCCCGATGGGACCTCGATCCTCTGCTCGCTCGTCCCGGAGGATCGGGGAGAGGCCCCGAAGACCCCGACCGCGCCCTCCGGCCCCAACGTGCAGGAGACCTCGGGCTCGAAGTCTCCCGTTCGCACATATCAGGACCTGCTGAAGAGCGAACACGATGGCGACCTCTTCGAGCACTACGGGCGGAGCGTCCTCACGGTGATCCCCTGGCGCGGGGAGCCGAGCCCGCTCGGTCCGACGGGGCTCATCTCCGCGGTCGATGTCTCCCCCGACGGAGAGAACCTCCTCGTCGAGGAGCTGCTGCGCCCGTGGAGCTACTCCCTCCCTCACTGGCAGTTCGCCCGTGAGAGCCGGGTCCTCGACCGGGAAGGAGAGACCCTGCATCGGTGGATGACGCCGATGGTGCAGGATGTGCCGATCGGGGGCGTCCCCCTCGGACCCCGCAGCGTCCAGTGGCATCCGATGCGGCCCGCCACCCTGCTCTGGGTCGAGGCACTCGACGGAGGGGATCCTCGGGCCGAGGTCTCCCACCGCGACCGCTGGATGGCCCACGAGTCCCCCTTCACCGCCGCCACGGTCGAGCTTCAGCGGCTCGAGCATCGCGCCCGCGGCATCGACTTCTTCCGCTCCCCCACCCACTTCGTGTTCGGCGAGTACGACCGCGACCGGCGCTGGACCCGCCGCACCATGGTGGATGTCGCGCACCCCGAGAAGGCACGCGTCATCGAGGACCGCAGCGTGCGGGACCGCTACGGCGACCCCGGAGCCCTCGTCATGGAGGATCGCCCGGACGGCATCTCCGTGATCCTCCAGCGCGGTGACTGGGTCTTCCGCACCGGGGCGGGGGCCGGGCCGGACGGCGTCTTTCCCTTCGTCCGCATGGAGAGCCTCACGACCGGTGAGACGCGACCGATGTGGCGCTGCGAGGACGGCGCCTACGAGACCCCCCTCGCGGTGTGGGAGGAGGAGGGCGCGATCCAGGTCCTGACCAGCCACGAGAGCCCGACCTCTCCGCCCAACCTCCGCTGGCACACCGTCGAGGGGGAGTCGCGCGTGCTCACGCGCTTCGAGGATCCGACCCCCGCGATCCGGGCCGTGAAGAAGGAGCTGCTCACCTACGACAGAGCGGATGGCGTCCCGCTCTCCGGCACCCTCTACACTCCCGCCGATCATCGCCCCGGAGTGCGCCTCCCCCTGCTCGTCTGGGCCTACCCCCGCGAGTACAACGACCCGGGGACCGCAGGACAGATCGGGGTCAGCCCCCATCGCTTCACGCGGATCGCCGGCAGCTCCCACCTGCATCTCGTCACTCAGGGCTACGCCGTCCTGGACGGCGCCACGATGCCGATCATCGGGGACGCCGAGACGATGAATGACTCCTTCATCGAGCAGCTCGTCGCGTCGGCGGAGGCCGCGATCGACACCGTGGTCGAGCGCGGCGTCGCGGATCGGCGCCGCATCGCGGTCGGCGGGCACAGCTACGGCGCGTTCATGACCGCCAACCTCCTCGCCCACTGCGACCTCTTCCGAGCGGGTCTCGCCCGCTCCGGCGCCTACAATCGGACCCTCACCCCCTTCGGCTTCCAGTCCGAGCGGAGGACCCTCTGGGAGGCTCCGGAGAGCTACTTCGCCATCTCCCCCTTCATGCACGCGGACCGGATCGATGAGCCGCTCCTCCTCATTCACGGCGAGGTCGACAACAACTCAGGCACCTACCCGATGCAGTCACGGCGGCTCTTCGCCGCGATCCAGGGGAACGGCGGCACCGCCCGACTGGTGATGCTCCCGCACGAGAGCCATGGCTACCGCGCGCGGGAGTCGGTCCTTCACACCCTGGCCGAAATGGTCGATTGGCTCGACCGGCACCTCACGCTCGAGGGGGATCCCTCCTCGGATGCCGGCGGATGATCCCGAGCTCCCCGACCGATGGCAGCGGAAACCCCGCGCCGCGAGTATGATCCCGCGACCTGCGGAGTCGCCGGGCGCGTGCCGGGCGGGCGCGGGGCAGCAGGCCGACCGCCGTCCGACGGTCGGTTCGCGAGGAGAAGCGCGGAGGGAGCGGTCGCTCTCTCCGCGCTTCTCCTAGGGATCGGGCGCTCGAGGTGACGGATGTTCCTTCGCCACTTTCCACCCATGGGGATCTACGAGACTCTCTTCCGTTTCGCCGATGCGACGCAGGCCTATCTCGGAGACGCGGGGACCCACCCCTGGGCCCAGGGCTATCCCCTGACCCGCCAGCTCCCGGGCGGCCCGTCGATCCCCGCCTCCGTGTCCTTCGGTCCCGACGACCTGCGATACCCGAACGCCAGCGGTCAGATCGAGCTGCGAGAGGCGCTGGTCCGCTACTACCGGACCTTCTACGGGGCGAACCTGACCGAGGAGAACATCGCGGTCTTCCCGGGAGGTCGCCCGGGCATCATGGCGATCCTCGCGCTCCTCGAGGAGGACATCGAGATCACCATCGAGGAGACGGAGTACACCCCCTATCACGACTCCCTGCGCCTCATCGGCCGCGCCCCGGAGGTTGTCCCCAGCAACCCGGAGAACCGCTTCCGCCCGACCCTCGAGGACCACGCCAGGGCCCTCGATTCCGCCGATCGGGCGCTCCTCGTGAAGAGCAACCCGTGCAACCCGACCGGGGTGACCTGGTCGGGCGACTCGCTCCGGGCGCTGGTCGAGCTCGCATCCCGACCGGGGAAGGGCGCGCTGATCGACGAGGCGTACGAGTTCTTCCACACCCCCGAGCCGGACAGCGCGCTCCGCTACATCGAGGACATCGATCGGACCGACATCTTCGTCGTGGGCGCCGCGACGAAGGGGCTCCAGGTCCCGGGCGCGCGCATCGGATGGGTCGTCGCCTCGAAGGAGCACTGCGAGCTGTTCCGGAATCTCTCCTCGATCGCCATGGGCGGAGTCTCCCGTCTCTCCCAGCTCCTCGTCACCTCTCTCCTGGAGATCGACCGGGTCGGGGAGGCGCGCCGCGCGGTCGGCGCCTTCTTCGCGTCGCAGCGGGAGCGCTACGGAAACGCGCTGACCGAGCTGGGCTTCGAGCTCTTCACCGGGGAGGGCGGCTTCTACCACTGGGGTCGGATCCCCGGAGGGATGACGGCCCACGAGCTGAACGACCGCCTCTTCAGACATGACGCGGCGATCCTTCCCGGTCGCCTCTGCGACATGGATCGCCGGGAGCAGGGGCCTCATGAGACCCTGATGCGCTTCTCATTCGGTCCGATCCCCGCCGAGGACTTCGAAGGGGATGTCGAGATTCTCCGCACCTGCCTCACCGGAGTCGGCGCGCGCTGACCCGTCACCCCGGGATGAAGAAACAGGGAGAGGAGCCCGACGCGCGGGTCCTCTCCCTGTTCAGCGACTTCGCCGGCTGGACGACGAGCCGCGTCGATCCGCCGACGCGCTATTCGACGTCGGCCCTGAAGATCGTCTCGTTGAAGAGCGGAGCCGCACCGGCCCCGCCCCCCGGGAGCGTGGCCGTCAGTTGGATCTCGGTGATCGCCGCGACGTCCAGGTCGCCCCTCGACCGGAAGGTGTAGGTCGACTGGTTCGTCAGCGGGTCCGGGGTGAGGTCGATGGGGAAGGTCTCCCCGAGGATCGTCACGCTCAGCTCCACGCCGCCGATCTGGCCGACGATGCCGCGGAAGCGGATCTCATCCTTGTTGTTCCGGAAGCGGAAACCCTCGGCGGTGACGAGGAGACCGTTCGCCGGATCGGAGAGGTCGGTCAGGACCTCCTGTACGAAGAGCACGTGCTCACCGACGGTGTGGCCGATCGTGTCGACAAGGGCCCCCACGCCCTGGGTGAAGAAGATCGCCGGGTTGATCTCCAGCTCACCCAGACCGAAGACATCCGCGCCGAACCGGGGATCCTGGTTCATGATGATGAGCATCTCTCCGATGACGAAGCTCGGCGGAATCCCCGGGCTGCCCGGATCGACGGAGGCCACGGTGCCCCCCGAGACGTTCTCCGAGAGCTCGATGACGACCTCGATGTCCGGGATGTAGTAGCGGTTGCCCGCCGCATCCTCGTAGATCGTGCCCGCGGACTTGAGGGTCCCTCCGGCGCTGGCCGGGTAGGCCCAGGCGCTCTGGTCATCTCCGCGGACGCCGGCCCGCTGGAGGAAGTCCGCCGGGAGAACATCCGCGTGGGCGGGGTAGCAAAGCTGGAGATACTCGAAGTAGTTCTCCTGAATGTGAGCCTGCGCGATCGCGCTCCGCGTCCCGGAGGCGCCGGCGTCGGTCCGGTTGGCCTCGGAGGAGCTGAAGAGCGAGCGGGCGGGGCCGGCCTGGCTCGGCTTGACGTCGCGGTCGCTGGCGTTGATGTCCAGCAGCCGATCGAAGTTCGTCGCGCCGATGCCCGTGGGGGCCTCCGCGTCGTTGCTCGAGACACTCGAGCCGCTGATGAGGACTTCGGCTCCGTCGACCGTGAGGGGTATCGTGACATCCTTGCCGACCACGGTGATCGTCCGGTTGTCGAGGTCGATGTCCCAGATCGGGCCTTCGGTCGTGAAGAGCTCACCCGTGGTCGTGAGAACCGTGCCATCATGCAGGACCGCGGTCGTCCCCTGCGCCTGAAGGGCAGGAGAGAGCGCCACGGTGAAGAGCATGAGGGCGATGGAGAGAACAGTGCGCGACATTGATAACCTCCTAATGTCCGCGTCGAGCCACCCGGGAGGATTGGGATGAAGATCCAATGCTCCCTCTGAATAAGAGAGCAGGTACCGGAGGAGGGACGAGGGGGCGGGGGATGAAAGACATCCCAGGTCACACACCAGCGCCGTGAGCCCGTCCACGCTTCGCGGGAAGCGCGGCAGGCTCGGTCCTTCGAGTCCTGCAGGGAGAGAGGTCCAGCCACTCTCTCGTCTGTTTCTTGCCTTCATGGGATGCGTGCGTGGGCACGCGTCTGAATCAGATACCCCATGAATGCTATGATTTGTTGAATACCGTTCAACTCGGTGGCGTGAGTTACACAAGAGGACATTATGGTCCGCTTGCGGTTCTCAGAGACTCTCCCGTCCGGATTGTCAGGAAACAGAACCCGCAGGAGCCCTGCTCGAGTCGTCTCCATGGTCGGAGCAACGCCGGTGAGCCGGTCCGCACGCCGGGTGAGGCGAACCGAAGAGAAGAAGAGTGTGCGGATGCCCGATCTCGAGTTCGACTGGCGCACGGCGACGCGGCACCTTCGGGAGGTGGACCGACGGTTCTCCAGGGTCATCGAGTCACGACCCGAGCCGCTCGTTCCGCGGCGGCTCCGCTCTCCCCATGAGGCGCTCGTCCGATCGATCATCTACCAGCAGCTCTCGGGAAAGGCGGCGGGGACGATTCATCGCCGCCTCCTCGAGCTGTGTCCGGCGCGTCGCCCCACCCCCGCGGCGCTCCGGAGCCTCGATGACGAGGCGCTCCGAGGTGCGGGGATCTCGCGGGGGAAGATCCGAGCCCTCCGCGACCTGAGCGAGCGTTCGCTCGCGGGAGACGTCCCCGGCTACGCGGCCCTGAAACGGCTCTCGGATGAGGAGATCATCGAGCTCCTCACCCGGATCCACGGGGTCGGGAGGTGGACCGTGGAGATGCTCCTCATCTTCCAGCTCGGGCGCCCCGATGTCCTCCCCCTCGGCGATCTCGGGGTTCGCAAGGGGTTTGCCCGCCTCCGCGGGCGGGGGGGTGATGTCACCCCCGCCCAGCTCGCCCGGGCGTCGGCGAAGTGGCGACCCTATCGGACCGTCGCGAGCTGGTACTGCTACCGAATCCTGGACCCGCCCACCACCTAGCCCTCTCCCGCTCGCTCCGACGCCTCCCCCGGGATCTCGCAGGAAGGGTCGATTCCGAGCCTTCTGGGACCGATAGATGGGAGATGGCCCCGCGCGAACGGAGCGCCGAGGGTCTCAATGTCCCGAGATTCCCCCCGGCGATCCCGTGGATCGCTATCGTCGGGGTCTCGGATCCCGGACCGGGGGAACGCTTTCCTCCGACCGACTGCGTGAAACGGGGCTCAGTTCGTTGAGCGATACGACCCTGACCGTCTCCGATGAGGAGTTCTCGCCCGGCAACCGCCGGCGCGGGGACGCGCTTCATCGACAGGGCCGCGTCTCGATCGAGAAGCGGAGCGACTCCCAGCTCTGCGCCCGCGTCCGCGCCACCCCCCACGCCGAAGTGGTCCTCACCCTCGACGGGGCGACGATCACCTCCCAGGACTGCACCTGCTCCGATGCGGAGAGCAACGGCGAGTGCGCTCACATCTGGGCCACGATCCGGGAGGCGAACCGCGGCGCGGACGCCGGCTGGCGCGGGAACCTCGCCCCCCGGCGGGGACCGATCCCGATTCCCGGCGCCACGACGCGGAGCTCCCTCTCCTCTCCGCGGGAGGAGCCGGACTGGAAGACCTACCTCGAGCGCCTCCAGCGACTGGTCGGGCTCGACCGAGGACCCCGGTGGCCTCGCAGCGTGACCGGCGAGACCCAGCTCCTCTTCTGGCTCAGCTGCGCTCGCCTCGATCGCACCTACGGAGACCCGGCGGTCGCGGTGATCGAGAGACGCAGGACGAGGACGGGCTGGGGGGAGCCGCGCCCCTTCCAGCTGAACGAGCGCTCCCTCGAGCAGGTCCTCGGTGGGCTCGATCTCCAGCTCCTCGAGCTGCTCCTGCCGTTCACCGGCAGCTCCACCCCGTGGGCGGCGAGGGCTCGTGCCTTCAGTCAGGCTCCGATCACCCTCCCCGGCCGGGCGGGAGCGGAGGTCCTCGGGATGCTCGCTCGCTCCGGGCGACTCCTCCCTCGGGAGCGCATCCCCGAGGAGTTCCCGCCGATCGGGATCGACCCGGATCCCTGGCGATTCTCCTTCCGCATCGTCGATGCGAAGGGGAAGCGAGGGAAGCACACCCTCGCCGCGAGCTTCCACCGCCAGAGTTCGGGCGAGCAGCGCGCCACCCTCGAGGAGGCCACCCTCGTCACTCCTGCCGGGTGGGTCCTCGTCCGGGGGCAGCTCTCCCCCTACGAGAATCCGGAGGACGGCGCGTGGATCCGCGCGCTCAGCATGTCCCCTCCGGAGATCCCCTCCGCCGATGTCGCGGCCTTCTGCGAGGGCATCCTCGCGGAGAACCCGGGGGCCCCGTTCGAGCCGCCGGAGGGAGTCGCCCTCGCGATCGAGAGGCGGACCCCTCGCCCCCACCTCGTCATTCGCCGCACGAGCGGTCCCCGTCGAGGCACGAGCACGCTCACCGCGAGCCTCACCTTCGAGTATGGAGGGAGCGCGGTCCTCTCTCCCGACGACGAGGCGGAGTCGGTGCGCGACGGCGACCGGATCGTGCCCCGGGACATGGAGCTCGAGCGGAGCCTCGTGCAGGAGCTCCTCTCCCTCGGCCCGCGCCGCAGCACCCAGAGCGAGTCATTCTCCGAGCTGACGATCCCCGCGGGTCGCCTCCCCAGCGTGATCGAGACCCTCCTGTCCCGGGAGTGGCGCGTCACCTCCGAGGGGAAGATCCACCGCCCCGCGAGCGAGTTCGATGTGAAGATCCGGAGCGGGATCGACTGGCTGGATCTGAGCGGGAGCGTCGACTTCGAGGGGCACTCGGTACCCTTCCCTCGCCTGCTCGCGGCGGTGCAGGGGGGGAGTCGAACGATCGAGCTCGACGATGGGAGCTTCGGGATCCTGTCGGGAGAGTGGCTGCGCCGCTCGGGGATGCTCGCGGAGTTCGGCGAGGTCGAGAACGGAGAGGTGCGGTTCCGGCCGAGTCAGGCCTGGGTCCTCGACACTCTGCTCGAAGGCGTGCCGAACGTGGATGTCGATGCGGAGTTCGCCCGACTTCGGGAGCGCCTCCGGGCCTTCGAGGGGGTCGAGCCCCGGGAGGAGCCGGCGAGCTTCACCGGAGAGCTCCGCCCCTACCAGCGGGAGGCGCTCGGCTGGCTCGACTTCCTGCGGGAGTACTCCCTCGGGGGCTGCCTCGCGGACGACATGGGTCTGGGGAAGACGGTCCAGGTGATCGCCCATCTCGAGCGTCTCCGCTCCGAGGGACGCCTCGAGAAGCCCGTCCTCGTCGTGGCGCCGCGCAGCGTGGTCGAGCATTGGAAGCGAGAGTCCCATCGCTTCGCCCCGGAGCTGAGCGTCATCGATGTGTCGGGTCCCGACCGGGATGAACTGCGCGCGGGGATCTCGAAGGCGAATCTCGTCCTCATCACCTACGGGATTCTCCGCATGGACATCCGGCATCTGCGGGAGGTCCAGTTCGACACCGTCATCCTCGACGAGGCCCAGGCGATCAAGAACGCGCGAAGCCAGACCGCCAAGGCGGCGCGACTGATCCGCGCGGACCATCGCCTCGCCCTCAGCGGAACCCCCATCGAGAACCACCTCGGAGAGCTCTGGTCCCTCTTCGAGTTCCTCCAGCCGGGGATGCTCGGGCGGGCCTCACGCTTCGGCCGCCTGACCCAGGCGGGGCTCGACGAGCCCGCGAGCGACGACGACGACGAGCTCGAGAGCGACGGGGAGGAGAGCGTGGCGCCCGATGGGCGGCGCCGTCACTCGGGGATCGAGCTCCTCGCCCGAGCGGTCCGACCCTTCATCCTGCGGCGGACGAAGGGGCAGGTCGCCACCGACCTGCCGGAGCGGACCGAGCTCACCATCCGATGCGATCTCGAGCCGGAGCAGCGCACCCTCTACGAGGAGCTCGCGGAGCACTACCGAGCCTCGCTGCTCCCGGCGGTGCAGGACGGGGCGATCGGCTCGATGAAGATGCAGGTGATCCAGGCGCTGCTGAGACTGCGGCAGGCGGCCTGCCATCCCGGCCTCATCGACCCGGCGCTGAAGTCGGGGACCAGCGGCAAGCTGGAGACGATCGTCGAGCGGATCGAGGAGCTCCGGGAAGAGGGGCACCGCTGCCTCGTCTTCTCGCAGTTCACCACCTTCCTCGGCATCGTCCGCGAGCGGCTCGACGCGAAGAAGATCCCCTACGAGTACCTGGACGGTCGGACACGGCGGCGGCAGGAGGTCGTCGACCGCTTCCAGGAGGACGGTCAGGGCGTCGCGTTCCTGATCTCCCTCAAG
>JAFMMO010000275.1 GCA_017859655.1 Pseudomonadota bacterium
CCCGCGGCCGCGGATGATCGTGTACGAGAACGCGCACCTGAGTGAGGACGACGCTCGGGTCGAACTCCTGCCAGGCGTGGATCGCCGAGAGCTGGCGGCGGGTGGTGTCGAGGTAGGAGAGGGTTCGATCGGGATCCCCGCCCACCGCGACCTGGCGGTAGCTGGCGTTGTTCGCCGCGTTCCCCGCCGCGGAGTCGTCCGCCGCGAGGTAGTGCCCCTCGACGAAGTAGAGGGCTCCCACATTCTGCGCCGGATCGACATCGTCCATGTGGACGCGGAGGCGGCGCCAGGTGAAGTCCTGGTTCACCGGGTCGAGCTGGACCGGGAAGCCGAAGAGCCCGGCAGCGGGGTCGTTCACCTCGGAGCGCGGCCCGAGTCCGGCCTGGTTCCCGTTCAGCCCGGAGGAGTAGGGGTCGGAGCAGCCGACTCCGAGGATCTGGGAGTCGAAGGGGTTCACGCAGTTGCAGCCGCAAATGTCATCGAAGAGAGCGGAGAACCCGTGCTTCAGCCACGACATGCCGACCTGCTCGAAGCGGCCGTCCCGCAGGCGGTACATGTTTTGGGCGATGACCGGGTGGGCGGTGGTCGCCGCCTCCCAGAGGAGCACCTCGGTGCCGATGTTGCAGGAGGTGGTGCCGATCGCGTAGGCGTAGTGATCCCCCGCCTGCCCGTAGGAGTTCGGCGTGAGGAGGTCACCGACGATGACATCGGGACCGAGCCCGCCGGGACCGTTCCCCGGATCGCACTGGGCGCGGACGGGGGTCGAGCTCGCGCCGATGAGCACGAGGACGAGAACGAGAGTCAGGTCGAGTGGGGTGCACGCCGTCCGCATGAAGCGAACGTTCGCCGCGCGGCTTTCCCGCAAGGACATCGGGGTCCCTCTCCAGCACACTCCCGGCGGTCGAGCCATGACCATAGGAGGGAGCACGCTGTTGGTTCGGTTCTCGGAATCTGCCCTTCAGATCGGAGGTCCCCTCGGCGACGTGTGTACAGGACACTTCGCCGAGGCGCCTCGATCCGATGCACTCTCACCCCGGATTCCGCCTCGTGAAAGACGGGACCCTCACCTCCCCCCGGCCCGCGCCGCTCGGGAAGGTGTCAGAACTCACCCAGCCCCATTTTACGATCGATCCTGACCTTCGGAACCCTCCCCCCGCGGGATGGCCCCCTGTGGCCTCCATTGGCGGATGATCGGACAAACTCCCGCGACCTCCTCGGGAGCAGGGGTGGACCGGATGCGGACGCGACGCCTCCCCGCCGGGGTCCATGGTTGACCTCGAACCCGGCTCCCTCGACTCTCCGAGGGGCGGGCGGGCTCCCTCTTCCCATCCTTCGAGCCCTCCGCGCTCTTCGGGAACGATCGCCACCGAACCGGGAGGTGAGCTCCATGCGGACTTCCAGACGGCCCTTTCCCTTCTCGCACGCCACCGCCGACGCCTCGGGGGCCCGAGTCCCCCGGATTGTCCTCGGTACAGTCCTCCGCACCGCCGGTCGACGAAGTCCGCGGTCGGGAGCCTCCCGCGGCGTTCCCCACGGTGTCCCCCCCGCCGGACCGGTCCGCCGGGCGCTCCCCGCGCTGATCGTCGCGCTCCTCTGCTGCGCGCTCCCCGGCGACAGCCAGGTGCCGGGGGATGGCCCCCCCTACTCCCTCCGCACCGCCGAGGACTGCGGCGCGCTCCGCGTCTCCCTCGAGAGCCTCGCCGCCGGCTGGCGCTCGACCGGCACCCCCTTCGTCCTCTCGCAGCTCCGCTTCCATCCGGCGGTGCAGGCGGGGGGAGTGCGCGTGTACCTCGGCGAGGTGGAGCGCACCATCGCGACCCCCGGCCTCGCCCTCCCCGGCGCGCCTCTCCCCACGACGACCTGCCGCCACACCTTCGCCTATGTCCATCAGATCGGCGGACCCTGCGCGATCCCCCCCGACGCCCTGTACCTCTCGAGCGGCGCGCCGCGCCCCTTCGGACGCGCTTCCCGGGAGACCCTCACCCCCGGCCTCGAGCTCGACTTCTTCCTCGCGATCCTCGGTGAGCTGGAGGGTGTCTCCGGAGGCGGGGGGCTCGCACCGATCGTCGCCGCGTGGCAGGCGACCCCGACCTGGGCGATCACGAACCTCACCACGGCGGTTCAGGAGAGCGCCCTCGTCGGCGCGATCGAGTTCACCGACCTGGCGAGCCCGGGAGCGCCGCCGATCCTCTTCCCGGTCTCCGCGCCGATCATGGCGGGAGCCTGCGGAGAGGTGGTGACCCCATGAGCGCGGTCGATCCCCTCCCCCTCGCGCCGCTCCAGCAGGTCCTCCTCACGAGCCCGACCCTCCGCCAGCTGGAGGAGCGGTGGCTCGAGGCGGGCGGCGGCGCCCCCGCCTTCGCCGCGCTCCGCGCAGTCGCCCTCGGGGACCGGGCGATCCCCTTCGCCAGCGCGGTCGCCGAGCACGGCGCGAGCTGGGGGGAGGCGACCGCCATCGTCGGTCTCGCCGATCCCCGGCGGCAGCGGAGCCTCCGCGGACTCGACGGCTGGGAGGCGGAGGTCGGCGGACACCTGCCGACGGGCTCCCTCGTCCCCTCCCTCATCGCGGTCGAGCGGAGCATCTGCGCGACCCGCCTCCCCGACCTTGAGGCGGCGTTCACCCACCTCCACGCGGCGGAGGAGGCGATCGCGCAGCTCCCCACGGAGAGCGCCCGCCAGCTCCTCCTCCCCCACCTCCTCCACGCCAAGGGGCTCGCCCATCGGGAGCGCGGGGACTACCAGCGCGCCTTCACCGCCCTCGCCGAGGGGTTCGAGGTCGCGACGCTTCTCGGCCACCGGCGCCTTCCCACCCTCGCCCAGGAGTGGGGCACCCTCCTCTGGTCGAGCGGCCAGCTCGAGGCGGCGCTCCGGGTTCACACGAACCCCGAGGTCCGGAGCATCCTCGAGGCCCACCACCCCGACCTCCTCGCCCGCTCCCGCCTCTGCGCGGCGAAGTGCGCCATCGACCTCGGCGAGCTCGACACCGCCGCCGCGGAGCTGGCGGCGGTCGAGCAGCAGGATGGCGCGGGGGATCCGCTGCAGCCGGTGACTCGCGGCTACGCGCTCCTCTACCGCGGAGAGCTGCACCTCGCGGCGAGCGCGGCGGAGGTTGCGGACTCAGGGAGCGAGCCGAGAGAGGGCGCCCGGACCGGCTTCGAGCTCGTCGATGCCGCGTGCGCCCACTTCGAGGGGAGCGATCCCCCCGAGCACCCGGGCCTCCTCGACGGGAAGATCACGATCGCCCGCTACGCGATCGCCACCGACGACCGCGACCGCCTCCTCGCCGTCCTCCACACCCTCCTCGCGGAGGCGGAGCGCCACGGCTGCCTCGAGGCGCGCGCCCGCGTCCTCCTCCTGGAGAGCGCCCTCTTCGTGTCGGAGAACCCACCGCTGGAGGCGGCGTTCACCGACCTGATGCAGCGGCTCCACCTCATCAACAACCCGGCGATCCTGATGCAGGCCCTCGCGAACCTCTACCTCCACTCCCTCCGCCACCGGGAGACCCCGGACCAGGCCTTCCTGATGGCCCGCCTCCGCAACCTCCAACCGGTCCTCGAACGCAGCTGCTGGCAGGACCTCTACGAGACCCACATCGAGAAGCGCTACAGCTGGGCGATCGAGAACCGCCTGGCGGAAATGCTGGAGGCGGAGGAGATGCTGTTTGAGGGGGAGGTGGAGTGCTGAATCCGAACGAGCAGAGGAGTCGCGATTCCTCAAGATCCGTCCC
>JAFMMO010000068.1 GCA_017859655.1 Pseudomonadota bacterium
CTTCGGCATCACCGAGATCTACCGCGGTCCGGCGGGGTGCCAGGCCCACATGGAGCTGGGGCAGGCGCGCGAGGCGATGTTCTCCAATCTCATCGAGATCACCCGCGACTACCTGGTGGGAGGCCTCCTCGGCGCGCCGGTCGAGTACTCGATGGAGTCGTGAGTCCGCGTCCCGCCCCGGAGGGCGCTCCGGCGCCCTTCCCCCGCCGGCCCCCGGTCGAGGAGGAGACCCCTGATCGAAGCATCTGACCCGGGATCGGGGGTCGAGGCCCCCGGAGGGCGACCGAGGATCCTCGGGTACGACCTCGCCCGGTGCCTCGCGATCCTCTCGATGGTCTATGTGAACTTCGAGGTGGTCCTCGCGATGGAGGTGCCGACTCCGGGTTGGCTGCGGAGCCTCGCGACCTGTTGCGAGGGGAACGCCTCCGCCCTCTTCGTGACCCTCGCGGGGGTGGGGGTCGTCCTCCTCGGCGACCGGGGAATCCTGTTGCGGCGCGCGCTCTTCCTCCTCGTCCTCGGCTACCTGTGGCAGACGATCTGGCCCGGGGACATCCTCCACTACTACGCCTTCTACCTCGCGATCGGCGCGGCCGCCCTCGGGCTGCGTGCCCGCTGGCTGTGGATCCTCGCCGTCGCCTCCGCCCTCGGGTGGCTGGGGTTGGCGCAGGTCCTCGACTACGGAGCCGGCTGGCGCTGGATCGACCTCTCCTACCCCGACTTCTGGACGGTGAAGGGGCAGCTGCGGAACCTCATCTTCAACGGCTGGCATCCACTCCTCCCCTGGCTCGCGTTCATCTTCACGGGGATGGCGTTCGCGAAGAGCGAGCTCCACCGCCCGGAGCGTCGGGGGGGAGTGCTGCTCGCCTGCGGGGTCCTCTACGGCCTCGCGCTCCTCGCCTCCGCCTTCCTCTCCTCGATCCCGGACACGCGACCGGGGCTCGATCCGCTCGTGCGGTGGTACGCGGCTCCCGAGGCGATCTGGGGGACCGCGTCCCTCCCGCCGGGACCGCTCTACATCCTCTCCGCCGCGTCGACATCGGTGGCCGTGATCACCTTCAGTCTCGCCCTCACCGAGCGGGAGGCGATCGCCCGGTGGACGCGACCGCTGCGGCACGCCGGGCAGCTCGCGCTGACCCTCTACCTCGGGCATGTCCTCGTTCTCTACTTCCTCGTCCATCCGCAGCTCGAGGCCCACGCCGAGGCACCACTCGAGCTCGCCGCAGTCTCGAGCGCCCTCTTCGGCGGGGCGGCGATCATCGGCTCCCACCTCTGGAGGCGGCGCTTCCGCCGCGGGCCTCTCGAGGGAGCGATGCGCGCGCTGACGCGCCGCCGCGCCTGACGAGGGCGTCCGGAGGTCTGCCTCGCCATCGGCGTGGCTCCGCACGCCACCTGCGGGTCCGCGGTCGCTCCCCCCCGCTGCCCCGACTCACCCCGGATTCCCCTCCTCGGGCCCCGTTCGGGGATTCGTCCCCTCCCGCCTCGCTTTGGTCCCGCGGTTGCTTCTCAAGGGGGGAGCGCGCCCCCGCCTCGGGGGGGCCCCGCTCCGTCGAGGCGGAGCGCCTCGTCGCAATCGTGAAACACGATCGGTGGCACCGGTGTCGTGGAGGAGTGGTTCCTTCCGGCATCGGTCGAGCGGGCCCGGGAGCGATCCCGGGTCCGCTTCTTCATCCGGGGCGGGCCGTCGGTCCGTGACGCGGCGCCTCTCGCTACAATGCTCCGAAGCGAACCCCCGGCGACAGGAGCACCATGGGCCAGCCTCCCCGCTCGATTCCCCTCGACTTCTCCCGACGCGACCCCGCCGACTCCGATGAGCGCGCCCGCGCCTTCCACGAGGAGATGGAGCGCCGGCGCAGCGTGCGGGAGTTCTCCCCCGATCCGGTGCCTCGCGCCTGGATCGAGCGCGCCATCCTCACCGCCAGCTCCGCCCCCTCCGGGGCCCATCGGCAGCCCTGGCGCTTCGTCGCGGTCTCCGACCCGGCGGTGAAGCGGGAGATCCGCCTCGCGGCGGAGGAGGAGGAGCGGAAGAACTACGGGGGACGGATGCCGGATGACTGGCTCGAGGCCCTCGCACCGATCGGGACCGACGCGGAGAAGCCGTACCTCGAGGTCGTCCCCTGGCTCGTCGTCTGCTTCGAGGAGGGGCACTCCTTCGACGCGGAGGGAGAGCGTCGGAAGAACTACTACGTGAAGGAGTCGGTGGGGATCGCCTGCGGACTCTTCATCGCGGCGCTCCACCGGATGGGGCTCGCGACGCTGACCCACACCCCGAGTCCGATGGGCTTCCTCGGGAAGATCCTCGAGCGGCCCGCGCAGGAGCGGCCGTTCCTCCTCTTCCCGGTGGGGTATCCGGCGGAGGGGACGGTGGTCCCCGACCTGCGCCGGAAGTCCCTCGAGGAGGTCTCCGCCTTCATCGAGGGCTGAGGTTTCGTCGGTCGGGGATCAGCCGTCCAGAGCGTCGAGGTTCCCGCGCACCGCGGCGATCTCCCGCTCGAGCTCGGCGGAGAGCGCGCGCTCCCTCTCGACCACCTCGGGGGCGGCGCGCTCGAGGAACTTCTCGTTCGTGAGCTTCGCCCGGTTGCCGCCGAGCCGCTTCTCGAGTCCGGCGAGCTGGTCGGAGAGGCGCTTCCGCTCCTTCTCCAGATCGACGAGCCCGGGGATGTAGACCTCCACATCTCCGACGATCGCCACCGCGGAGTCGCGCGTGCGCTCCGCCTCCGGAGAGATCTCGCACTCCCCGAGCACGGCGAGGTGCTCGATCATCCCGCGCATCGAGAGGAGCGCCGCGCTCCGCTCGGCGGAGGCGCGCAGGCGCATCGGCAGCTCATCCCGCGGGGGGCGGTTCGCCCGGGCCCGCAGGTCGCGGACCGCGCGGATCACCTCCTGGGCCAGCCCGAAGCGCTCCTCCAGCTCGGGGTGGAGCCACTCCTCCCGCACCTCCGGCCACGGCGACCCCGCCAGGAGCCCCCCGCACTCGAGCGGAGCGTCGACCCCGCGCGCGGGGGCGATCTCGCCGAGGGCGCTCCAGAGCTCCTCGGTGATGAACGGCACCATCGGATGGAGGAGGCGGAGCACCTGGTCGAGGGTCGTGGCGAGGACCTGCTTCGCGGCGGCGGCGGACGCGGGGTCCGCCCCCTCCCGCAGGCGCGGCTTGATCGCCTCCAGGTACCAGTCACAGAGCTCGGTCCAGAAGAACTCCCGCGCCGCGCCGACCGCGGCGGAGGGGTTGTAGTCGCGGAGCTGACGCTCCACCTCGGCGGTCGCCCCCGCCAGCCGCGACAGGATCCAGCGGTCCTCGGAGGCGAGGTCGTCGAGGGCGAGGGGCGAGAAGGTCGTCCCCTCCAGGTTCATCATGGCGAAGCGGGCGGCGTTCCAGAGCTTGTTGCAGAAGTTGCGCCCGACATCGAAGCGGTCGCTCTGGAGCTTGGCGCTCGGCAAGTCGTCCATCGTGCCGAGGACATCGAACTCCTGCCCGCTCTCCGGGCAGATGTAGGTGAAGATGCTGCGGCCGTGCTTCGCCGTCGCGAGCTCGATCGGGTTCCCGGTGAAGGGGGAGATCGCCTGGACCGGCAGGCGGATGTCCTGGGTGCCGGTCTGCATCTCACAGATGACGTAGCGCATCGCGTCGCTGCCGTACTTCTCGATGATGTCGACCGGGTCGATCCCGTTCCCCTTCGACTTGCTCATCCGCTCCCCCTTGCCGTCGAGGATCGAGGCATGGATGAAGCAGTTCGTGAAGGGGAGGTCCCCGAGGTTGTAGAGCCCCATCATCACCATGCGCGCCACCCAGAGGGTGATGATGTCGCGGCCGGTGACGAGGCAGTTGCCGGGGTAATAGGTGTCGAGGCAGTCCGCCGCGCCATCCACGGCGCCGAGGGGGGACTGCCCCTCCTCGATGGCGGCGGTCTCCGGGTCGGGCCAGCCGAGGGTGGAGTGGGGCCAGATCCCGCTCGAGAACCAGGTGTCGAGGACATCGGGGTCGTGCTCGAAGCCGTGCGCCTCGAGGGCGGCGATGTCCGCGGTCTGCTCGTTCGGATCGCGCACGCAGACGAGGGTCCGCAGCGGCTCGTCGGTCGCCGGGAGATCGGCGAGGGCGGTGATCGGCTCGGTGCGCGCCTCGCTGATCCGCACGCGGATCGTGAGGTCCTCGCGCGGCTCCGCCGCGAGCTCCTCGACGAGGGCGCGGCGCCCGGCGCCGTCGAGCTCCGCGGCCCAGATCGGGATGCGGTGACCCCACCAGAGCTGGCGGCTGATGCACCAGTCGCGCTTCTCGGCGAGCCACGCGCGGTAGGTCCCGGTGTAGCGCTCATCGGGGTGGAAGGTGAGGCGCCGCCCGGTGGGGGAGGCGTACCCCTCCTCGACCGCATCGATCCCCGCCTGGGCGAGCCCCGCCGCGACATGCTCCTTGCCGGTGCCGCGCCCGAGCACGATGCCCCCCTCGATGTCCCCCATCGCCACGAACCACTGACGGGAGACGAACGGCTCGATCGGGGTCTTCGAGCGGTCGGAGTGTCCGACCTCGATCCGGCGGTCCTCGATCTGGTCGAGGAGGCCGAGCTCCTCGAAGCGGGCGACCACGCCCTTGCGCGCCTCGAAGCGGTCCTGCCCCGCGAACGGCCCCGCGTTGTCGTTGAGGGTGCCGTCCTCGTTCAGGATGTTGACGATCTCGATCTCGTCGCGGTGGCGGCCGAAGACCTCGTAGTCGTTCGGGTCGTGGCCGGGGGTGATCTTCACGCAGCCGGAGCCGAGGTCCGGCTTCGCCCACTCGTCGGTGATGAGGGGGATCGGGCGATCGTGGATCGGCAGCTGCAGCGTGCGCCCGGCCCGCGCCATGGCGGCGAGCTGCTCGAGGGGGGCGAGGTGGGTCTCGATCCGCGCCTCCAGGCGCTCCACCTCCGCCTGCGCCTCCGCCCGCCCCTTCTCCTTCGCCTTCGCGAGGCTTTCCCGCGCGGCGGCGAGCTTCTCCTCGAGGACGCGGCGCGGCTCCGGGTGGCAGGCGACCGCGGTGTCGCCGAGCATCGTCTCGGGGCGGGTCGTCGCCACGATGACATGGGAGGGCTCCCCCGCCTGCGGGTCGATCACCGGGTAGCGCAGGTGCCAGAAGTGGCCATCCACCGCGCGGTGCTCGATCTCGTCGTCGGCGACCGCGGTCTGCAGATGGCAGTCCCAGTTCACCATGCGGTTCCCCTGGTAGATCAGCCCGTCGCGGAACATCGAGTGGAAGGTGTGAAAGACCGCCCGCGCGCAGACGTCGTCCATGGTGAAGCGCTGGCGGTCCCAGTCGCAGGAGCAGCCCATCGCCTGCTGCTGGGAGACGATCCGCTTCTGGTACTGGTCCTTCCAGAGCCAGATCCGGTCGACGAGGGCCTCGCGCCCGATGTCGTTCCGGGTCTTCCCCTCCAGCTCGAAGAGCCGCTTCTCGACCACCGCCTGGGTGGCGATCCCCGCGTGATCGGTCCCCGCCATCCAGAGGGTGTTCGCCCCCTTCATGCGGTTCCAGCGCACGAGCAGGTCCTGCATCACGTTGTCCATGGCGTGCCCGAGGTGGAGCGCCCCCGTGACATTGGGGAGCGGCATCATCACCACATAGCGGTCGGAGCGCCCGTCGGGCGCGGCGCGGAAGGCGCCGGCCTCGAGCCAGCGGGCATAGATCCCATCCTCGATGGCGGCGGGGTCATAGGTCTTGGAGAGCTCGTGGGCCATCGGCGGCGTCCATTCCGGAGCTTGAAGGGCGAGGAGCGCGGTTCCCGGCCGGGGTCGGCAGGAGGGGCAAGAATCGACGCAACTCCGGACCGAGTCAAGCGTTCCGCCGCCGGCGGGCGGCCCCTCCTCTGCGCCGGGTGCGTTGCGTGGCCCCCGGGGTGCCGTTAGTCTCTCCGATCGACCCGCTCCGGCCCGCGATCGCGGGCCCCCCCCCAAACCCTGCGTACGGAGGAACCGTCATGCGGAACACCATCCGAGGAGCGCTCCTCGGACTCATCCTCGTCACCTCGGCCGGCGGCCAGCAGGTGCAGCCCGATGTCTTCACCCTCGACAACGGGATGAAGTTCCTGCTCCTGCCGCGGACCGACCAGCCGAACAGCATCGCCGCGGGGTGGATCGCCAAGGTCGGGAGCGTGAACGAGCGCCCCGGCATCACGGGGATCAGCCACTTCTTCGAGCACATGATGTTCAAGGGGACGACGACGGTCGGCACCTCCGACGCCGCCCGCGACGCGGAGCTCACCGCGCGTCAGAACGAGGTGCGCGGGCGGATCCGGGCGCTTCACCTCGGGCCGCAGTACGAGCGCTTCCGCGCCGGGGAGATCGCCGACCCGTGGGATCCGGCGAACGACACCGATGAGATGCGGGAGTTGCGCGAGCAGCTGCGGGGGATTCAGGACGAGCAGCGGGAGATCACCCGCAAGAACGAGTTCGACCAGATCTACACCCGCCTCGGCGGCTCGGGGATGAACGCCTTCACGAGCCACGACCTGACCTTCTACTTCATCAATGTCCCGAGCAACAAGCTGGAGCTGTGGACCTGGATGGAGTCGGACCGCCTGACCGACTCGGTCTTCCGCGAGTTCTTCGAGGAGCGCGATGTCGTCCACGAGGAGCGTCGCATGCGCACCGAGTCGACCCCGACCGGGATCTACCAGGAGCAGTTCGACGCCCTCTTCTGGCAGTCCTCTCCCTACTCCTGGCCGGTGATCGGCTGGCCGAGCGACCTGAACAGCTACACCCGGGAGCAGGCGGAGGCGTACTACGAGACCTACTACGCCCCGAACAACCTCTGCGGGGTGGTGGTGGGGGACTTCGACCTCGAGGAGGCGAAGACCCTGATCACCCGCTACTTCTCCCGCCTCGAGCGGCGCGAGCCGCCCCCGCCGGTGATCACCCTCGAGATGCCGCAGCTCGCGGAGAAGCGGATGACGGTCACCTGCGACTGCCCGCCCCAGGTCGAGGTCCGCTACCCCTCGGTGCCCTTCGGGCACGCGGATGAAGCGGCGATCGAGATGATGGGGGAGATCCTCAACGGGCGGACCGGACGCCTCTACCGCTCCCTCGTCGAGGATCAGCAGCTCGCGACCTCCGCCGGCGTCCGTCAGGACAGCCGGAAGTACGCCGGGGCCTTCTCCTTCCGCGGGGAGTGCCAGGGGGAGGCGACCCCGGAGATGGTCGAGGCCGCCTGGTACGAACAGCTCGCCCGCCTGCAGGAGGAGCCGGTCGCGCCGGAGGAGCTGCAGAAGGTGAAGAACCAGATCCTCGCCGACACCTACCGCCGCCTGGAGACGAACTTCAACCTCCTCCTCCAGCTCGGCTACTACGAGGCCCTCGGCGGGTGGGAGTACATCAACACCTACTCGAAGGAGATGGCCGCGGTCGAGGCGGAGGACATCCTCCGCGTGGCGAAGGAGTACTTCGCCCCCGAGAAGCGCTCGGTCGCGATCTACTACCGCAACGATGGAGCCCCCGAGGATCCGCTCGCGGGGTTCCCGGCCCAGATCCGCCCGATGCTCCAGCAGTTCGTCGAGGGGCTCCCGGCCATGACCGCGGATCAGCTGGAGGAGGCCCTCACCCAGCTTCAGGCGAACCGGGGCCAGGCCCCGGCCGAGTTCCAGGGCGCCCTCGACTTCATGCTCGAGAAGGCGTCCGCCCGACTTGATGAGCTTCAGGAAGGAGGCGAGTGATGAACCGCCCGAACCCGGGAGGCCCGCGCGCCTCCAGCCTCGTGCTGCCGCTCCTCCTGCTCCTCGCCGTCGCCGCCCCGGCGGGCGCGGCGGATGAGCTCCCATCCCATCCCGATGAGATCGACTACGGCGAGCTCGCCTTCGAGCCCCCCGTCGCGGCGGACTACCGCCATGTCCTCTCGAACGGGGCGGTCCTCTACCTGCTCCCCGACACCGCCCTGCCCCTCATCGATGTCGCCTTCTCCTTCTCCGGGGGGAGCTACCTCGACCCGGTGGGGAAGGAGGGGCTCGCCGCCCTCACCGGCGCCATGATGCGTCGGGGCGGGACGACCTCCCTCTCGCCGGAGGCCTTCGACCAGAAGGCGGACTTCCTCGCCGCGGAGATCTCGGCGGGGATGGGGGACGACGCGGCCCAGGCCGGTCTGAACTCGATCACCGCGAACTTCGATGATGCCTTCTCGCTCTTCATGGACATGGTGCGGAACCCCGGCTACGACGCCGCCCGCTTCGAGACCCTGAAGGCGGAGGTCATCGAGGGGATGAAGCAGCGGAACGACAACGCGGACGGGATCCTCCGCTCGGAGTGGAGCCGCCTCATGTACGGCGAGTCCCACTTCGAGGCGCGCCAGGGCACCCTCGCCTCGATCGAGTCGATCGGCCTCGACGACATGCGGGCGTTCCACGGTCGGATCTTCCAGCCGGGGAACCTCGTCGTCGGCATCACCGGGGACTTCGAGCCGGAGGCGATGATCGCCAGGCTCGAGAGCGCCTTCGCGGGCTGGGAGGCGGGGGAGCGCGCGCCGACCCCGCCGGCGCCGGACCACGACTTCACCCCCGGGGTCTACTTCGTCGAGAAGGAGATCCCCCAGGGGAAGGTCGCCATCGGCATGCGCGGCCTCACCCGCGACCACCCCGACTCGACCACCCTGCGGGTGATGAACCTGATCCTCGGGGGGGGCGGGTTCACGAGCCGGATCACCAACAAGGTCCGCACCGAGGAGGGTCTCGCCTACTCGGCGGGGAGCATGATGCGACCCTCCTACCACTACCCCGGAGAGTTCCAGGCGTTCTTCCAGTCGAAGAGCTCCACCTGCGCCCTGGCCACGAAGCTGATCCTCGATGAGATCGACCGGATCCGCGCGGAGCCGGTCTCCGCGGAGGAGCTCGATGTGGCGAAGGCCTCGGTGATCGAGACCTTCCCCCGCGCCTTCGAGTCGAAAAAGGCGGTGCGCGACCTCTTCGTGAGCGAGGAGTGGCGCCCCCATGTCGAGGGGTTCTTCGAGGGCTACCGCGACCGCGTCCGCGCGATCACGGTCGAGGACATCCAGCGGGTGGCGCGGGAGCATCTCGACCCCGCCGAGATGATGATCGTCCTCGTCGGCGACTGGTCCGAGATCTCCCCGGGAGACCTCGACGGCCGGGCGAAGATGGCGGACTTCTTCGACGGGGAGGCGACCGAGCTTCCCCTGCGCGATCCCCTCACCCTGGAGCCGATCGGCCCCTGATCCCCGGACACTCCGGCCCCCCCGGATCCGGGCACTCCTGTCCGAGGGGACTCTCCCGCTCGCCGGGAGCCTCGATCCCCCCCGCGGTCGATCCGCGGGGGGGATCGTTCCATCGGTGCCGACTCCAACGGGGGGGCTCCGGGCGCTATGATCGGTCTGAACGATTTCCCCTCGGCAGGAGGAGAGATCCCCACCGCTCCCCCGGAGGACCGATGTCGGACCCCAGCCAGCTCAGCCCCCGCGCCCTCGGCGAGGCGATCGGCGTCAGCCAGTCGTCGCTGAAGCGCTGGGCGGACCGCGGCCTCCTCGAGGTCCATCGGACGGCGGGGGGACACCGGCGGATCGAGGTGCGCGAGGCGCTCCGGTTCATCCGGGAGGCGGGCTTCACGGTGATCCGCCCCGAGCTCCTCGGGCTCGAGGGCGCGGAGCTCGCGGCCTCCCTCGAGGAGGGGCTCGACTCCGCGGTCGACCGCTTCCGGCGCGCCCTCACCGCCGGCGACGAGGACATCGCCCGCAGCGTCATCCTCGGGCTCTTCGCCGAGGGGCGTCCCCTGTCACTGATCTTCGACGAGGTCTTCCGTCCGGCGCTCGCCGCGATCGGGCTCCTCTGGCTCGACGATCCCCACGGCATCACGATCGAGCACCGCGCCACCGACATCTGCGCCCATGTCATCGGGGACCTCCGCGGTCGCATCGCCCCGAAGGAGGGGCGGCGGGTCGCGATCGGCGGCGCCCCATCCGGCGACCCCTACCACCTCCCGAGCGCGATGATCGCCACCGCCCTCGCGGCGGAGGGGTACCGCCCGATGAATCTCGGCCCCAACTTCCCGGTCCACGGCCTCGCCGAGGCCGCGGCCCGCGAGGAGGCGCGGCTCGTCTGGCTCAGCGTGACCGCCGCGCCGGCGGTGGGGGAGCTGCGCGATGGGATCCTCGACCTCGTCGATCAGCTGCACCCGCGGGGGATCCCGGTGATCGCCGGGGGCGCCGCCCTCGGCGCCCTGGAGCTCCCCGATCTCGCCGGCCTGCATGTCGGCCGATCGATGGCGGACCTCGTCGCGATCGCCCGCGAGATCGGCGCGGCCGGCTCAGGGGACCTCGCGCATCGGGCGTGAGCCGCTCGGGCCCTCCCCCTCGATGATCGTGTGGAGGCGACCGACCGGCAGGGTCCACGCCTCCTCCCGGCCGCTCGGCCAGCGCACCGACACCGTCGCCTCGGTCGCTCCCGGCGGCGAGATGAAGAGGCGCGGGTCGTTCGAGCTGAGATAGCTCGCCCCCGCCCGCACCTCGTGCACCCCGCGCATCCCCCCCGCCTCCACCGTCACCTTCGCGCCGTAGGCATCCCGGTTCGATGGGGCCGCGCCGACGAGCGCGAGCCCGATGCGGGGGCGGACCGCCGGGCCGGCGCAGCGGTTCACGAGGAGGGTCGCGGCGCCGCCGTTGTTGATGACGAGGAGGTCGAGGTCGCCGTCCCCGTCGATGTCGCCGCTGGCGAGGCCGCGGCCGACCCGGATCGGGAGGTCTCCCGCGCGGTGCGCGGCCTCGAGGCGCTCCTCGAAGCGCCCGCCGAGGTTCTCGAAGAGCTGGTCCGGCTGGGCGAAGGTCGAGCCCTGGCGGGTCTGCGCGATGTCGGGGTAGACATGGCCGTTTGCGACGAACAGGTCGAGGTCCCCGTCGAGGTCGTGGTCGATCCAGCGCACTCCGAAGGCGAGGCGGGAGAGGGTCTTCAGCCCCATCCCCGCCGCGCGGCTCAGCTCGGTGTAGAGGCCGTCCCCGTCGTTGCGGTAGTAGGAGTTCGTCTCGTCCTCGAAGTTCGTGACGATGATGTCGAGGTCCCCGTCGGCGTCGGCGTCGCCGACATCGACCCCCATCCCCGCCTCCGCCCGCCCGTCCTCGCTGGAGGAGCAGCCGACGAAGATCGCCTCGTCGCGGAAGGTGGTCTCCCCCTCCCGGCGGGGGTTCCGCCAGAGGAAGTTCAGGTTCATGTCGTTCGCCACGTAGAGGTCGGCGTCGCCGTCGTCGTCGTAGTCGGTCGCCACCACCCCGAGCCCCCGACCGGCGGTGGGGGTGTCCCGGATCCCGAGGCGCGCGGAGCGATCGACGAAGCCCCCCTGCCCATCCCCGACGAGGAGGTGGTCGAGCTCCGCCGGCAGCTCCTGCGGCGCGCAGCGCGCCTTCCCCGCCCGGCGGGCGCACTCCGCGGCGGACTCCGGGGTCGCCTGCAGGTAGCCGGTGACATAGAGGTCGAGGTGACCATCGCCGTCGTGGTCGAGGAAGGTCGCGCTCGCCGACCAGCGGTCGAGGGCGGCGGGGCGATCGGGGATCTCCCGCTCGGTGAAGCGTCCGGTCCCGTCGTTGATGAGGAGGGCGTTCGGGCCGTAGTTTGTGATGTAGAGGTCCGGGTCCCCGTCCCTATCGACATCGCCGATGGCGACCCCCATCCCCGGGTGGGTCGCCGGCAGCCCCGCTCCCTCGGTCGCATCCTCGAAGTGCCCGGTGCCGTCGTTGCGCAGGATCCGGTGCCGAGGCGCCGGTCCCCGCGGCGGGAGGCCGCCGCCATCGATGAGGATGATGTCGAGGTCCCCATCCCCGTCGAGGTCGGCGAACCCGCCGCCCCCCGTCATCGTCTCGAGGAGGAAGTCATCGCCGTGGGCGCCGTCCTGGTGGAGGAAGTCGACGCCGCGGGCCGCGCTCTCATCGACGAAGGGGAGGAGGCTCCCCGACCCGGGAGCCGTCGCCGCGGCAGGCGCGGTGGGCTCCCCGCCTCCGGGAGCGGGCGGGGGGGGCGCTCCTCCGTCACAGCCCAGGAGACCGGCGAGCAGGAGGAGGGGCGCGAGAGGGGAGAGGGCGGCTCTCATCGCTCCCCCTTTCCCGGGCCCGGGGCGAGCTCCGCCACGGCGATCCGCGCGCGCAGACGGGGCAGCTCGGGGGAGCGGGGGAGGCGCGCCGCGAAGTCGGCGAGCTCGACTCGCGCGGCGTCGAGGTCGGGGACCTTCAGCAGCAGCTCGATGAGCGCGACCCGCAGAGCGGGGCGGTCCGGAGCGCGCCGCACGTTGTTCCGGGCCACGCGGATCTCATCGCTGAGGGGCGCGTGGTGGCGGAAGCGCTCGAGGAGGGCCCGCCCGCGCGCGCGGCCCCCCTCCTCGCCGGAGCGGAGGAGGAGCGCGCCGAGCCCCCGGAGAGCGCCGGTGTGGGCGGGCTCCCGGGCGAGGACCGCCTCGTAGTCCTCGCGGGCCCGCGCCATCTCCCCGCGGTTCGCGAGGATGCGGGCGCGGCGGTAGTGGGCGGTGGTGCGGAGCTCGCGGTCGACGAAGCCGCGCTCCCCCAGCCACCGGTCGAGGAGGGGGAGGGCGTCGTCGCTACGGCCGGCGCGGTGGTACTGCTCGGCGAGCTCGACCGCGATCCGCGCGCGCTGTGGCTCGAGGGCGAGGGCTCGCTCCAGCGGACCGATCGTGTCGTCGAGGCGACCGCAGGCGACGAGGACGCGGACCAGCTCGAACTGGGCGCGCCACGACCGCGCCGCCTCGCCCTCGTCCTCCGCGAAGCCGCTGTCGATGAAGAGGTCCGCCGCGTCGCACGCCCGCCCGAGCGCCTCGAGGCAGCCGCCGAGCCCGATGACCGCGTCGAGGGACCCGGGTTGGGCCGCGACGAGGGCGCGCCACTCCCGCTCCGCCTCATCGAGCTCCCCCAGCGCGGTGCGCGCCTGCGCACGGACGGTGAGGAGCCGCAGCTCCCCCGGGTGGTCGCGCAGCCCCCGCTCCGCTGCGCGGAGCGCGCCGGCGGCGTCGCCGAGGGAGTTCTCGAGGAGGGCGAGGGTCCAGATGAGGCGGATGGGGAGGGGCCCGGGGGAGAGCTCCGCCGCCCGGGCGAGGTGGGTGCGGGCCTCCCGCTGGAGCCCCGCCACCGTCTCTCCCGCCGCGCCCCCCCGCTGGAGGCGGACCGAAGCGAGGTAGTACGCCCCCCCGAGCTGCTCCCGCAGCCGCGGGTTGTCGAGGTTCGCGGGGAGGAGGGAGCGGCCGAGGTCGATCGCTCCCTTCAGGTCTCCGCGGGCGACCGCCTCCCGCACCTGGCGGGCGGCGGGGTCCTCGGCCGGCCGCTGCGCCGACGCCGGCGAGGGGAGGCACGCCAGGAGGAGGAGCCCGAGGGCGGCTCGGAGGAGGGCGCGATGCGCCGCGCGGGGCCGGGCGGGGGAGAGCGCCATCGAGTTGCCGGCCCTTCGCGTCGGGGTTTCGCCACTGGGTCTCGCGTCGCTGCGCCCCGCGATGAAAACGGGGGACGGACCGAAGTGCAACGACTCCCGCCCCCGGCTCACTCCGGCGGGAAGGCGCGGACCGCGTCGATGGTGTCGTGCCCGGTCGCGACCATCACGAGGCGGTCGAACCCCAGCGCGACCCCCGCGCAGGGGGGGAGCCCCGCCTCCAGGGCGGCGACGAGGGACTCGGCGATGGGGAGGGGGGGGCGCCCCGAGGCGACGCGCGCGGCGTTCGCCTCCTCGAGGCGGCGCCGCTGCTCGGCGGGGTCTCCCAGCTCGTGGTAGCCGTTCGCCAGCTCCACCCCGTCGATGTAGAGCTCGAAGCGCTCTCCGACCCGGGTCCCGTCCGGCTCCTCCCGCACCCGAGCCAGAGCCGCCTGGGACGCCGGGTAGTCGACGAGGAAGAGGGGGCGTTCCCGGCCGAGGGTCGGCTCCAGCGCGCCGACGAGGAGGAGGTCGAGGGCATCGTCGAGGGTGCTCGCCGCGAAGTCGGGGGGGAGGGGGACCCCGAGGCGCGCGCAAGCCGCGGCGATCGCCGCCACCGAGGTGTCGAAGGGGTCGATCCCCGCCGCATCGCGGAAGAGGTCGCGGTAGGTGCGCCGCTCGAACGCCTCGGGAGTCCGCTCCGGCATCAGCGCGCGGACGAGCGCCTCCACCTCCGCCATCAGCGCGTGGTGGTCGAACCCCGGGCGGTACCACTCGAGGATCGTGAACTCGGGGGTGTGGCGCGCGCCGCGCTCCCCATCGCGGAACGCGGGGGCGAGCTGATAGATCGGCCCGCTCCCCCGGGCGAGGAGGCGCTTCATCGGGCCTTCGGGGGAGGTGAGCAGGTGGCGGGGGAGAGAGTCAGCCCCCGCGCCGCGCACGGCGCAGGGGATCGGCTCCAGGTGCGCCTCGACGACGAGGCCGTGACCGATGAGCGGCGTCTCGACCTCGAGGACCTCCCGCGCGGCGAAGAACTCCCGCGTGCGGGCGACGAGGGCGGCCCGCGCGCGGAGGGTCTCGATCGAGGCGCCCTCGGGAGGCATCTACCCCTTGGAGACGCGCTCGACGTAGTCGCCGGTGCGCGTGTCGACCTTCACGACATCGCCGATGTTGATGAACGCCGGCACGGTGATCTGGGCGCCGGTCTCGACGGTCGCGGGCTTCTGGACGTTCGTGGCGGTGTTCCCCTTCGCGGCGGGCTCGGTGTAGGTCACCTCGACCTGGACCTGCTGCGGGGGGGTGACGGTGATCGGGCGGTCGTTCCAGAAGACGACATCGACCTTCGTCTCATCCTTCAGCCACTTCGCGGCGTCCCCGACCTGCTCCTCGGTGAGCTGGTACTGCTCGTAGCTCTCGGGGTGCATGAAGTGGTAGCCGGTGGCGTCGTGGTAGAGGTACTGCACCGAGAACTCGGAGACCTCCGCCGCGGCAATGGAGTCGCCGCTGCGGTAGTTGCGATCGACGACCCGCCCGGTGATGAGGTTCTTGAGCTTGGCGCGGTAGACCGCCTGCCCCTTCCCCGGCTTCATGAAGTCCATCTCGACCATCAGGTACGGCTCGCCGTCGAGCTCGACCTTGATGCCCTTCTTGAAGTCACTGGTGGAGTAGCTCGCCATCGTCGTCTCCTCGGTTCCTCAGCGCGGGCCGGAGGGCCCCATCGGCGCACCAAAGCACGCACCATCGCAGCCGGCACCCCGGCCGATGGGGCGCCCGAGGGTTTTCTAGACCCTCGTCCCCATCTTCGCCAGTGGAAGGGGGGGGCTTGAGGAGGAAATCGGGGGGCGGGAGCCGGGCGGGAGCGGCGGCGCGGGCTCGCTCCGCTACTCGAAGGAGCGGTCGTGGAGCTTCCAGTACGCCGGTGTCCCCATCAGGGCCTCGTTCTTCTTGGCGAGATCGATCGCCCGCTCTCCCGCCTCGTTCTTGAGGAGGGCGTTCGCGCCCTTGTCGAGGAGGAGCTGGACGATCTCGGGGGTGGTGCTGAACGCGGCGG
>JAFMMO010000069.1 GCA_017859655.1 Pseudomonadota bacterium
GGCGAATCCTGGTGCTCAACGCTCTCTCCTGTCGATGAACAGACTGTTGCCGGGGATGACCTTCGCCATCTTCTTCGTCTCCGCCGCGATCTGAGCGATCTTCCGCACGTCGTCGATCCCGCGGCGCTTGTTGTGGACGACGGCGATGGACGCGGAGAGGAGGGGCACGATCCGGAGATTCCCCGCGCGATCGACGATCTCGACCTCGCCCGCCGCGAGCTGCTCCTCCGAGTAGAACCGACGGATGCCCCGGGAGAAGGAGGAGTGCACCGCCTCCGCCATCGCCTGAACCTGATCGAAGGAGATCAGGAGGACGAAGTCATCCCCACCCACGTGGCTGAGGAAGACATCGCTCGCCGGCAGGCTGCGAGCGTACTCCATCACCGCCTCGGCCATCACCAGGATCGCCTCGTCTCCCGCGTCGAACCCATGGAGGTCGTTGAACGCCTTGAAGTGGTCGAGGTCGATGTACGCGATCGCGAAGAGGCGGTCCTGCTCGAGCCAGCGCTCCATCTCCCGCTTGAGCGCGAAGTTCCCCGGGAGGCGGCTCAGGGGATTGACGTCCCGGGCCACCTGGCTGCGCAGGAGGACCGAGGCCACCCGGGTCCGCAGCTCGGACGGGGAGAAGGGCTTCTTGATGAAGTCGTCCGCTCCGTCCCGGAAGCACTCGAGGAGGACGCCCTCCTCGCTCCGGGCGGTGAGGACGAGGATCGGGGTCCCGACTCCCCGGAAGGTTCGCCGGATGCTCCGGATGAGATCCTGTCCGCTCATCTGGGGGAGGCGGAGATCGGTGACGATGCAGTCGGGGACGTGCTCCTCGAAGCAGGCGAGCGCCTCCTCGGCGCTCGTCGCGGTGAGCACCTCGGAGTCCTTCTTGAAGGTGTTCTGGAGGAGGAGCAGGATCGAGGGGTCGTCATCGACGACGAGGATCTTCCGCGGGAGGGCGGTCCGCGTCTCCGGGGGGGAACCGCGCTCCGCGGGGCTTCCCGATCCGCTCGGATCGAGGCCGCCGCCGGAATGGGTTCCAACGCTGGACATTCGCGCGCCTCTCCGCCGGAATGACCGGTCCGTCGCCCGTCCTGCCCGACGCAGGGACCGCGGGCGCCCGAGCCCGATCGCTTCGTGGGGCTCGGAACCGTTCAGGAATCGTAGTCCGCCGCCGGGGACTGTCAAAAGGGACGAGGGATTTTCGTGCGCGAGCTCAGGTGGGACGGGGAGTCGGGGCGGATCCATGTCCGGTTCTCCTATGACAAGAAGCTCGTGGAGCGGGTGCGGAACCTCACCGGGAGGCGCTGGCATCCCGAGGAGCGCTACTGGTCGATCCCGAGGGAAACCCTGCACGAGGCGGCTGGGGCCCTCTTCCCTCTCGGATTCGAGCCGGACCCGGGGGTGCGCGAGCTCCTCGAGGGCGGGGAAGAGGTCGCTCCCGAGATCACGGGGGAGGTCCGCGAGCCCGGCCCGGCTCGTGGCTCGCGCTCGACCCCTGCTCCTCTCCAGCAGGCGTCTCGGACCGGCTCGAGCGAGGCGGAGGCCTGGTCGGTCTCCGCCCTGAACGAGCGGGTCCGGTCGGTCTTTCGGCGCGAGTTCAAGGGGACCCTGTGGGTCGTGGGCGAAGTGGTCGGCTACGACCGCAACGCTTCGCGGCAGCACGTCTACTTCCAGCTCGCGGACAAGGCGGAGGGGGCGGAGTCCCCTCAGGCGATCGTCTCCGCGGTCCTCTTCGCGGGGACCCGGCGCAGCGTCGATGAGACTCTCGCGCGGGCGGCCGGAGGGCTCGCCCTTCAGGACGGAATGAAGGTCCGCTTCGAGGTCAAGGTTGATCTCTACCCGAAGAGCGGCAGTTACCAGCTGGTCGTCCAGTCGGTCGACCCGACCTTCACCCTCGGCGAGATCGCCCAGCGCCAGGAGCGCATCCTCGAGGAGGTGCGTCGCGCCGGGGTCGCCGAGCGAAACCTCGCCCTCCCTTTCCCGGCTCCCGCGCTCCGGATCGGTCTCATCACCAGTCCGGACAGTGACGCCTACAATGACTTCGTCAGCGAGCTGGGCCGATCGGGGTTCGCGTTCCGGCTCTCCCTCTTCGGCGTTCGCGTGCAGGGAGAGGGGTTGGAGGGGGATGTCCTCACGGCCCTCGACCACTTCGCGCGGCGGTCGGAGGAGTTCGATCTCCTCGTCGTGACCCGCGGAGGGGGCTCCCGGACCGACCTCATGGGCTTCGACTCCCTCGCCCTCGCCCTCGCGGTCGCCCGGCACCCCCTCAAGGTGGTGGTGGGGATCGGGCACCAGCGGGACCGCTCGGTCCTCGACGCGATCGCCCACTCGGAGAAGACCCCCACTGCGGCGGCCGCGCTGCTCGTGGCGCTCGCTCGGAATGCGGAGGAGTTCCTGCGCGCGCGCGCGAGAGACCTCTCCCGCATCATCGGGGCGGCGGTGCAGGGGGAGAGGACTCGGGTTCGCTCCTGGCAGGAGCGTCTGCGGGATCGCGCGCGCCTGAGGACGGTGCGCGCCCGGGACCGCCTCCGGGTCGCCTCCGTCGGCCTGCCTCGCGGCGTGCGCGGGGCCCTCCGTCAGGCGAGGTCACGCCTGCAGCGGGATGGGGTCCACCTCTCCGCGGGGATCTCGGCGCGGTTCGCGACCGCGCGGGAGAAGGCGGACCGGCAGCGGCAGGAGCTCCGCCGGGGTGCGACGCGCTCCCTCGTCCGGGCGCGCGAGCGGCTCGGTGAGTCGAGCCGCCAGCTCCCGCGCCGGAGCGCACGCGCTCTCCGCGACTCGACCACCCGGCTCGCCGCGCTGGAGGAGCGAGTCCTCTCCCGAGACCCGCGTCGGGTCCTGGCGCGGGGGTACGCCTGGCTCCAGCGACCGGATGGCGGAACGATCACCTCGGCCGGCGAGGTCTCGCCCGGTGACCTCCTCCGGGCTCGCCTTCGGGACGGCACCCTCGAAGCGAGGGTCGAGAGCACCGCTCCCGCGTCGGAGGAAGAAGGCTCCTGACTGCCGAAATGGCGCAGGGCCCGCCGAGATGCGGCTTCGAGGGGGGCGATCTGGGCAACGCCTGCCGATTTGGCACTGCCGGGCATGTGGATAACTGCTCTAACTCTTGAATTTTCAGTAACTTGAGAACCCCTCGCGTTTGGCCCGCTCCTTGCCTATAGTGGAGCGTCTCCGAATGAAGGGAGCCTCATGGACCTGAATCGATGCACCCAGAAGACGGTGGAAGCGTTCCAGGACGCCCAGAAGCGCGCGCGCGGGGCGGGCCACCCGGAGGTGGATGACCTCCACCTCCTCGCGGCCCTCCTCGACGAGGAGAGCGGGGTCGTTCGTCGCCTCCTGCAAGGGGGCGGGGTCGACACGGATGCCCTCAGGGGCGCGGTCGAGGCCGCCCTCTCCCGCCTGCCGCGGGTCAGCGGCGGCAGCACCGAGGCGGGGAAGGTGTTCGTGACCCGTCGCGTGGGCGAGGTCTTCGATGCCGCGGAGCGGATCATGGCCGAGCTGCGCGACGAGTACACCTCCGTGGAGCACCTGCTCCTCGCCCTCGGGGCACAGGAGGAGGGCGCGGGCCCCCTCTGTCGCGAGGCGGGCTTCGATCGGTCGCGACTCCTCGCGTCGATCGAGGAGCTGCGCGGCGGCGCGCGGGTCACGAGCGCCACGCCGGAGTCAGCCTGGGAGGCGCTGGAGAAGTACGGGGTCGACCTGGTGTCCCTCGCGCGCAGCGGTCGCCTCGACCCGGTCATCGGCCGGGACTCCGAGATCCGGCGGGTGATCCGGATCCTCAGCCGCAAGACGAAGAACAACCCGGTCCTCATCGGGGAGCCGGGGGTCGGGAAGACCGCCATCGTCGAGGGCCTCGCCCAGCGGATCGTCCGAGGGGATGTGCCGGAGTGGCTGAAGGACCGGGCGATCTTCTCCCTCGACATGGGCGCGCTCATGGCCGGCGCGAAGTACCGAGGGGAGTTCGAGGAGCGCCTGAAGGCGGTCCTCGGCGAGGTCTCCCGGAGCGAGGGGCGGATCGTGCTCTTCATCGACGAGATCCACACCATCGTCGGCGCCGGCAAGACCGAGGGCTCGACCGACGCGGGGAACATGCTCAAGCCGATGCTGGCGCGCGGCGAGCTTCACTGCATCGGGGCGACGACCCTCGACGAGCACCGGAAGCACATCGAGAAGGACGCCGCCCTCGAGCGTCGCTTCCAGCCGGTCCTCGTCGAGCCTCCCTCGGTGGAGGACACGATCTCGATCCTTCGGGGTCTCAAGGAGCGCTTCGAGGTCCACCACGGCGTGACGATCCAGGATGGCGCGCTGGTGAACGCGGCCGCCCTCTCCAACCGGTACATCTCCGACCGCTATCTGCCCGACAAGGCGATCGACCTCGTCGATGAGGCGTGCGCCATGATCCGCACCGAGATCGACTCGATGCCGGCCGAGCTCGACCAGATCACCCGTCGGGTGATGCAGCTCGAGATCGAGGAGGCCGCGCTCCGGAAGGAGAAGGACCGACCCAGCCGGGAGCGCCTCGAGTCGCTCCGTCGCGAGCTCGCGGACCTGAAGACCCAGGCGGAGACGATGCGCACGCAGTGGGAGTCGGAGAAGGGGGCCCTCTCCCGGGTCCGCCTCCTGCGGGAGGGGATCGAGGAGACCCGCCGTCAGATCGAGGCGGCGCAGCGCTCCTACGACCTCGAGCGCGCGGCGGAGCTGACCCACGGTCGGCTCCCCGAGCTCGAGCGGCAGCTCGGCGAGCTGGAGCAGCGGGAGGAGACCGACCAGGACCTCCGTCTGCTCCGGGAGGAGGTCACGGAGGAGGAGATCGCGGAGATCGTCGGCCGCTGGACGGGGATCCCCGTGCACCGCCTCGTGGAGGGGGAGCGGGAGAAGCTCCTGCGCCTCGACGAGATCCTCCATCGCCGCGTGATCGGACAGGACGAGGCGGTCTCCGCGGTCGCGGACGCGGTGATCCGCTCGCGCGCGGGGATCAAGGACCCCCGCCGCCCGACCGGCTCCTTCATCTTCCTCGGCCCGACCGGGGTCGGGAAGACCGAGCTGGCGAAGGCCCTCGCGGAGGCGCTCTTCGATGCGGAGGAGAGCATCGTCCGCATCGACATGAGCGAGTACATGGAGAAGCACTCCGTCAGTCGCCTGATCGGCGCGCCCCCCGGCTACGTCGGACACGAGGAGGGCGGGCAGCTGACCGAGGCGGTCCGGCGTCACCCCTACTGCGTGCTGCTCTTCGATGAGATCGAGAAGGCGCACCCGGATGTCTTCCATGTCCTGCTGCAGATCCTCGACGATGGTCGCGCGACCGACAGCCAGGGGCGGACCGTCGACTTCAAGAACACGGTCATCATCATGACCTCGAACCTGGGCTCCGCGCGACTCCTCGACGGGATCGGCGTCGGGGGTGGGATCTCCCACGCGGCCCGGGAGGGTGTCCTCGCCGAACTCCGGCAGCACTTCCGACCGGAGTTCCTGAACCGCGTCGACGAGACGGTGATCTTCGCCCCGCTCGGGGACGAGGAGATCGAGCGGATCGTCGATCTGCTCCTCGTCGACCTCGGACGACGCCTCGAGGAGCGGGGGATCATCCTCGAGCTGACTCCGGCGGCGCGGAGCTTCATCGCGAGGGAGGGGCATGATCCGATCTACGGCGCCCGTCCGCTGAAGCGGTACCTCCAGCGCACGATCGAGACCCGCCTCGGGCGGGAGATCATCGCGGGCGCGGTGGGGGACGGCTCCCGGGTCGTCATCGACCTCGGGGACGACGAGCTCGTCTTCGAGGTCGACGCGGCGGCCCAGCCCGCCTGAGCTTCCCCCCCGGGGCCCCGCGCGTCCTCAGGGCGCGCGGGGCCCTCTCCGCTCCCGGCCTTTCCCTTTGCCTCGGGGGTCCCCGGGGTTAGGCTTTCCGCTTCGCCGACGGCCCCAACCGGGGGCCGGTCGCCTCCGCCGAGGGTGGAAGCCCCGTCTGGCGGATTCCCTCGGATCGGGAGGTTTCCGTGGCCAGGAAGGCCCCCAGCTATCGAGAGGCAGCCGCGGAGATCGAGGAGATCCTCGCCGCCATCGACGATGAGACCGAGGTCGACATCGACGAGCTCGCCGCCCGCGTGGAGCGGGCCGCCGAGCTGATCCGGTTCTGCACCGAGCGTCTGCGCTCCGCCGAGTCTCGGGTGGAGAAGGTCACCGAGGAGCTCACCCGTGCGGCGGGGGACGAGGCTGCTCAGGACGAGGACGCTCGGAACGGGGACGCGGATCCCTCCGACGACTGATCCGGCGCCGGCCTCGGGCCCCTCGGATCCCCCCCAATGGCAGGAGAACAGCATGTCCCTCGTGGTGGTCGGCTCGGTCGCCTTCGACAGCATCAAGACTCCGGGCGGCGCGATCTCTGAGGCGCTGGGCGGCTCCGCGACCCACTTCTCCCTCGCGGCCTCCCTGTTCATGCCGGTCCGCCTCGTCGGCGTCGTGGGCGGGGACTTCCCGTCGGAGCATCTCGACCTGCTCCGCTCGCATGGCATCGACCTCGATGGACTCGAGGTGGTGCCGGACGGGCGGACCTTCCGCTGGAGCGGCGAGTACTTCGAGGACATGAACCAGCGAGAGACCCTCTCCGTCGAGCTCAACGTGCTCGACGACCACCAGCCGAAGCTGCCCGACAGCTACCGCGACTCGCGCTTTCTCTTCCTCGGGAACGGCCCGCCGGTCACCCAGGCGAGTGTCCTCGATCAGATGACCGGGCGTCCGTACGTCGTGGCGGACACCATGGACCTCTGGATCCAGACCGCCCACCGGGAGCTCCTCGAGCTCCTGCCGCGGCTCGATGGCATCGTCCTGAACGACCAGGAGGCCTTCCTCCTCTCCGATGACCGCAACCTCGTCTCCGCCGGCCGCAAGATCCTCGAGATGGGACCGAACTACGTGGTCGTGAAGAAGGGGGAGCACGGCTCCCTCATCTTCCACCGGGACGGCGAGATCGCGCTTCCTGGGCAGCCGCTGGGCGCGGTGGTCGACCCCACCGGCGCGGGGGACTCCTTCGCCGGAGGGCTGATGGGCTTCCTCTCCCGCCATGGCTCCGTCGACCTCGAGTCCTTCAAGGCCGCGGTCGCCTGGGGCACCGTCACCGCGAGCTTCTGCTGCGAGGCGTTCGGAGTGGACGGGATCCTCAAGGCGGACTCCGACACCCTCCGAGGCCGCTTCGAGGACTACCGGTCGATGCTGAGCCTCCTCGGCCTGCCGGTCCAGCTGCGCGGCTGAGCACCCGCGTTCGCTCGGTATCGAGGCTCACGGGCTCCGTCCGGCCGCCCGGGAGGGTGCCTCCCCCGGCTCTTCCTCCCACTTTCCGGACGATCTCCCCCCGGGGATTGGTACATTTCCGCGATCGCAGCCGGTCGCTCCCCCTCGTGCGGTGAGCGGCGGGAGGACCTAGCCGCCCCAGCCAGGGAGTCGCCGTCATGCGCGTCGCCGAGATCCGCCGGATCTTCCTCGAGTACTTCGAGAAGCACGGGCACGCCATCGTGCCCTCGAGCCCGGTCGTTCCTCATGACGACCCGACCCTCCTCTTCGCCAACGCCGGCATGAACCAGTTCAAGTCGGTGTTCACGGGTCAGGAGGTCCGGGACTACACCCGCGCCACGACGACCCAGAAGTGCATCCGGGCGGGGGGCAAGCACAACGACCTCGAGAATGTCGGGTACACGAAGCGGCATCTCACCTTCTTCGAGATGCTCGGGAACTTCTCCTTCGGGGACTACTTCAAGAGCGAGGCGTGCGCCTGGGCGTGGGACCTCGTCACGAACGGCTTCGGCCTCTCTCCGGACGACCTCTATGTGACCGTCTTCCACGAGGACGAGGAGGCGCGCGCGATCTGGCGCGACGAGGTGGGGGTCCCGGCGGATCGGATCATCGGCCTCGGCGAGAAGGACAACTTCTGGTCGATGGGCGATGTCGGGCCGTGCGGCCCCTGCTCGGAGCTGCATGTCGACCGCGGGGAGGAGCACTCCTGCGGAGCGGGCTGCGAGCTCGGGGTCTGCGACTGCGACCGCTGGCTGGAGTTCTGGAACCTCGTCTTCATGCAGTACGAGCAGCACCCGGACGGGACCCGGACCGCGCTGCCGAAGCCGAGCATCGACACCGGCATGGGGCTCGAGCGGATCACCCAGCTCCTGCAGGGGAAGGACTCGGTCTTCGAGACCGACCTCCTCCGGGGGATCATCGACGAGATCGCCCGGGTGACCGACTGTCCCTACGAGACCGGCCCCGCGGGGACGCCCCACCGGGTCATCGCCGATCATCTGCGCTCCCTCGCCTTCTCGATCGCGGATGGCGCCTACCCGTCGAACGAGGATCGCGGGTACGTGCTGCGCCGGATCCTGCGCCGCGCCGCCCGCTACGGCTACCAGCTCGGGATGGAGCGCCCCTTCATCCACCAGGTGGTGCCGCATCTGGTCGCGGAGATGGGCGAGGCGTTCCCCGAGCTGCGCGAGCAGCAGGGCCTGATCGAGAAGCTCATCGGGACCGAGGAGGAGCAGTTCGGCCGCACCCTGAAGCAGGGGATGCAGCGGTTCGCCTCGGAGGTGGATGGGATGCGCTCCGGGAGCGTGACCGTCTTCCCCGCCGAGGCCGCCTTCTTCCTGCACGACTCCTGCGGCTTCCCGATCGACCTCACCGAGCAGATGGCCCGTGAGCAGCAGCTCACCGTGGACCGGGACGGCTTCGACGCCCGCATGGAGGAGCAGCGGGAGCGCTCGCGCGCGACCCGGTCCTTCTCCGCCGCGGCGGGGGGGGATGGGGACGCACCCACGACCGGGGTGGAGCGCCCGACCGAGTTCCTCGGCTACGGGCTCTCCAGCGCGGAGGGGACCGTCCTCGCCGTCTCCGGCCCCGCCTCCGAGCTTCAGCTCGTGCTCGATCGGACTCCCTTCTACGCCGAGTCCGGAGGCCAGGTCGGAGACACCGGCGTCGTCGAGGGGGACGGCTTCGTCCTCAGGATCGTCGATGTCGCGAAGCGGGATGGGGTCTTCATCCACCGGGCCGAGCTCGCCTCCGGCGATCTCGAGGCCGTCACGGTCGGCGCCTCGGTCGGCGCCCAGGTGGATGAGGTGCGCCGCGCGGACATCATCCGGAACCACACCGCGACCCATCTGCTCCACGCCGCCCTGCGCACGGTGGTCGGGACCCACGTCCAGCAGAAGGGGTCCCTCGTGGCTCCGGACCGGTTGCGCTTCGATGTGAGCCACTACGAGAAGATCTCCTCCCAGCAGCTCGCGGACGCCGAGGGGATCGTGCGCGAGTGGGTCATGGCGGATGCCCGGGTCGAGGTCGAGGCGAATGTCCCGATCGAAGATGCGAGGACTCGCGGGGCGATGGCGCTCTTCGGCGAGAAGTACGGGGAGCGGGTGCGGGTCGTCTCGATCGTGGACGGACCGGAGGTGTCGGGGGCGGCGTTGCGCTCCATCGAGCTCTGCGGCGGGATCCACTGCGAGCGCACCGGCGAGATCGGCGCGTTCCAGGTGATCGCGGAGGGCTCCGTCTCCTCCGGCGTCCGCCGGGTGGAGGCGCTGACCGGGCACGCGAGCCATCTCCGCATTCGCGAGGACTCCGAGCTGCTCTCCTCCCTCGCCGGGAGGCTCAAGGTGAGGCGCGAGGAGCTGGGCGACCGGATCGAGGCGCTCCTCAGCGAGAACAAGGACCTCCGCAGCGGGAAGGGGAGCGCCCCGACCCGGGATTGCCTGAAGGAGCTCGACGCGGGGCATGGCGATCGCGGAGCGGTGGAGGACCTCGAGTGGGTCACCGCGGCCTGGCCGGAGGCCCCTCAGGAGGAGCTGCTCCGGGTGGGGGACGCGCTGAAGCGGCGAGAGGGGGGCCGGGTGTTCGTCCTCGCCAGTCACGGGGAGGATGGGGTCCGCTTCATCGTCGGCTCCTCGGAGGCGGTCCCCGGGAAGCGGGTCCACTGCGGCAAGATCGCCGGCGTCGGGGCGAAGATCCTCGGCGGCGGGGGCGGCGGGCGCCCCGATCTCGCTCAGGCGGGCGGGAAGGACGCGGGGAAGCTCCCGGAGGCCTTCGAGGCGATGCGGGCCGCCCTGGAGGCGCAGATTCGCGACTAGCGTCCCTTTCCCGCTCCCTCGGCCCGAGGGAGGGGACGGGGCTCTCCGGGAAGGGCTGATCCTCTTGACCCCCCCGGGCCGGGCGATAGACTCCCCGATTCGTCGTGATCTCGGCGGTCCGCCCCGGCTGTTTCCCGGGCAGGGCTGCTCCGACCGGGTCGGATCGGCCCCTTCGCTCCCCCCCGGAGCGGAACAGGAACCCGAGCGAGCCCGTGGGTGCCCGGCACCCGCGGCCACCGTAGAAGAGCCACAGGAGAAGACCGATGGCGGTACCCCAGAGAAGAACGTCGCCCTCCCGCAAGCGGATGCGGCGCGCGCACGATGCGCTCAAGGAGACCCAGAAGATCCGTTGCAGCCGCTGCAACGCCTGGAACCTCCCCCACACCATCTGCGAGAACTGCGGTCACTACCGCGGCAAGGCGCTGCTGCCGGTCGAGGGGTTCTGATCCTCGACTCCGCGGAGCCGCCTCTCCCCGGTCCATCCGGGAGCGTCGGCGGTGAACACGCCGGGTGAGCCCGTGTCGGGCGCCCCCGGCGTTTTCTCTTTTCCGGCCCACCCCGTTGCGTGGGGGGCCGTCCAGCACGGATGGGCTCGCGCCATCCGAGGAAGGAACCGATCGCGATGAGCGCCCGGATCGGACTGGACGTCATGGGAGGGGACCACGGTCCCGAGGTGACGATCGCGGGGGCGGCGGACGCCCTCGAGCAGTTTCCGGATGTGGAGCTCCTCCTCGTCGGCCGTGAGGAGGAGATCGAGGGCGAGCTCTCCCGCCACGACATCGATCGCGGGCGGATCGCGATCGAGCCCGCCTCCGAGGCGATCGAGATGCACGAGAGCCCCGTCGAGGCGCTCCGGAAGAAGCCGGACTCCTCTCTCCGCCGCCTCGTCGCCGCCCACAAGCAGGGTGCCTGTCAGGCGATCTTCTCGGCCGGGAACACCGGCGCCATGGTCGCCGCCTCGACGATGGGGCTCGGTCTCCTCCCCGGCGTGAGGCGCGCCGGCATCGGCGTCGCCATGCCTCTCCCCGATCGCTCCCACCCCGCGCTCATCATCGATGTCGGGGCGAACGTCCAGTGCAAGCCTCGCCACCTCTTCGACTACGCGGTGATGGCGACCAGCTTCATGGAGCATGTCTACGGCGTCTCCGAGCCCCGGGTGGGGATCCTGAACGTCGGGGAGGAGGAGCAGAAGGGGAACCCTCTCGTGAAGGGAACCCGCGAGCTCCTCGGCCGCTCCGAGCTGAATGTCATCGGCAATGTCGAGGGTGGAGACATCTTCTCCGGCGCCGCGGAGGTGATCGTCTGCGATGGGTTCGTCGGCAACATTGTCCTGAAGACCGCCGAGGGCCTCTCCGAGAAGCTGCTCGGAACCGTCCTCGCCGGAGTGAAGCACCTGCTTGAGAACGTGTCCGCCGGGGGCGATGAGGCCGGAGAGCATCTCCGGCAGCTCGCCGCGCGCTTCGACTACGCCGAGTACGGGGGAGCCCCGCTGCTCGGCGTCGACGGTACGGCGGTGATCGGCCACGGACGCTCCGACCGACGCGCCGTCACCAACGCGATCCGCTGGGCGAGGCGGATGCTCTCCGTCGACATCCGCGGGACAATGGTCGCCGCGATCGAGAAGCACTCCGAGCGGCTTGAAACCGAGTAGACCCCCAGATCACGCGCCCGGCCCCGCCCGGGCGTCCGAGGAGACACCATGACCCGCAGCGCAGTCCTCTTCCCCGGCCAGGGCGCCCAGTTCATTGGAATGTCCGCGGACCTCATCGGGCGCTGCCCCGAGGTCGCGCCGATGTTCGAGCGTGCGAGCGAGTGGATGGGGACCGACCTCTGGAAGCTCTGCGCCGAGGGTCCGGAGGAGGCCCTGAATTCCACGGCGGTGAGCCAGCCCGCGATCTTCGTGACCTCGCTGGCGGCCTGTCGCGCGATCGAGGCGGCGGGAGGCTCGGCCCGGCTCGAGTCGGCGGTTGCGACCGCGGGGCTCTCCCTCGGCGAGTACTCCGCTCTGGTCTTCGCCGGCGCGGTCGAGTTCGAGGCCGCCCTCGAGGTCGTCATTCGGCGCGGCGAGTTCATGCAGAAGGCCTGTGACGATGTCCCGGGTGGGATGACGAGCATCCTCGGCCTCGAGCTCGAGGCGGTGCGAGAGGTCGTGGAGGAGGCTTCCTCCGCCGGGGTGATCGCGGTGGCCAACGTGAACGCCCGGACCCAGATCGTGGTCTCCGGAGAGCTCGCGGCCCTCGAGCGGGCGGCGGAGCTCGCCACCGAGCGGGGCGCCCGTCGGGCCATCCCGCTCAAGGTGGCCGGTGCGTACCACTCTCCCCTGATGGCCTCCGCCACGAGCGCCCTCTCCCCCTACCTCGACCGACTGGAGATCCGCGCTCCGCGGATCCCGTTCATCCCCAACGTCACCGCCGAGCCGGTCTCCGACCCGGAGGAGATCCGCCGCGGCCTCCTGCGACAGATCGAGTCCTCCGTCCTCTGGGCCCCGACCCTGGAGAGGCTGGTCTCCGACGGGCTGGACCATGTCCTCGAGCCCGGGCCGGGTCGCGTGGTGGCGGGGCTCGTCAAGCAGGTCGAGAGACGCCTGCCGGTCGACTCCGTGCTCGATGCCGAGACGGTCGCCGCCTTCGTCGACGAGAACTGCCCCACCGAATAGCCCTTCCCCTCAGAGAAGCAGGGCGGTGGTCCGCCCGAGGAGCCGCACATGTTCCAGTTCCCAGAGACCCGAGTCGTCGTGACCGGAGGATCCCGAGGCATCGGCGAGGCGATCGTCGCCGCCTTCGCCGGGGCCGGCGCCCGCGTGGCGGCCGTCGCCCGCAACCCCGAGCGGATCGCGGAGACCGCCGCGCGGATCGACGGGGATGTCCTCCCCTTCGCCTGCGATGTCTCCGACGAGGCGGCGGTCTCCGAGGTGTTCGGTCGCATCACCGAAGAGCTCGGCGGCGTCGATGTGCTCATCAACAACGCGGGGATCACCCGGGACACCCTCGTCATGTCGATGAAGGCGGACGCCTGGGACGATGTCATGTCGACGAACCTCCGCAGCGTCTTCCTGTGCTCGAAGGCGGTGCTTCGCCCGATGATCCGCCAGCGGGGGGGCCGCATCATCAACGTGACGAGCGTGATCGGTCTCACCGGCAACGGAGGGCAGGGGAACTACGCCGCGAGCAAGGCGGGGATCATCGGCTTCACCAAGTCTCTCGCGAAGGAGATCGCGAGCCGCTCGATCACCGTGAACGCGATCGCCCCGGGGATGATCGACACCGACATGACCCGGGAGCTGGGGGAGGGGACGCGCGAGGAGATCCTCGGGCAGATCCCGCTCGGCCGCCTCGGGAGCGGGGACGACATCGCCCGGACCGCGATGTTCCTGGCCAGCGAGGCGGGCGCCTACATCACCGGAGAGACGATCCGGGTCGACGGCGGGATGGCGATGTAGGGCGGCATCTCGGCGATCGCCGTAAGAAAAGCGTACGAGGGGGCGCTCGTCCGGTCCTCCGGGACTCGACTTTCTCCCTCGACCTGCTTCGCCCCCCGGCTAGAATACCGACACTCCAGGGCCCTCGACGGGCGGCCTCTCGAAGAGGTCGCTCGGTAGTCGAGGGAGGATCCGTTCCGGAGGCGAGGGCAGGGGCCCCGCGCCCGGAGCGTCACACCGAATTCAGGTCCGGGGTCGAGGAGCTCCCGCGCGTACGAAGCCGCAGGGCTTCCCCACGGACCAACCCATGCCAGAGAAGGAGGGCTCGGATGAGTCTGCCCGACCAGGTGAAGGACATCGTTGCGGACAAGCTCGGCGTTGATCGCGAGAAGGTGAAGGACGAAGCGACCTTCATCGGAGACCTCGGGGCGGACTCGCTCGACATGGTCGAGCTGCTGATGGGCCTCGAGGACGAGTTCAAGCTGCAGATCCCCGACGAGGACGCCGAGGGCATCAAGACCGTCGGAGACGCGATCAACTACATCCAGAAGCAGGGAACTCCGTAGCAGTCGGAGAGGGAGCCGGATGTCATCCGGCCCCGACGGGGGGCCCCCAGTGGGAGCCCGCGCCGTCATCCTCTGGAGATTCCGGGGCGTCGTGGTGGGCCTGCGCGCTCTCCACCGCGCCCCGATTCCTTGAGCGGAGCCCCCGCCGGGCTCCCGTGAGCGACGAAGGATCGTCGCGAGGAGCAACCTCATGAGTCGTCGCAGAGTGGTGATCACCGGGGTCGGCGTGATCTCGTCGATCGGCAGCGATCCTTCCACCTTCTGGAACGGGATCCTCGAGTGCCGCTCCGGAGCGGGACCGATCACCGCGTTCGATGCCACCGACTACAAGACCCGGTTCGCCTGCGAGGCGAGCGGCTTCGATCCCTCGGAGACGATGGATGGGAAGCTGGTCCGGACCGTCGACCGATTCACCCAGATGGCGATCGCCGCGAGCCAGCAGGCCGTGGATGACTCCGGGCTCGAGATCGGCGAGGACGAGGATCCGCAGCGCTTCGGGGTCATCACCGGCACCGGCATCGGCGGTCTCCTGGAGATCGAGAACCAGCACTCGATCCTCCTCGAGCGGGGCCCCTCGCGGCTCTCCCCCTTCTTCATCCCCAAGATCATGATGAACGCCGCTTCGGGCCAGGTCGCCATCCGGTACGGCTTCCAGGGGCCGAACTACGCGACCGCCTCCGCCTGCGCGAGCTCCCAGCACGCCCTGGGGCTGGCCCTCGACTCGATCGCGCTCGGCGCGACCGATGTCGTCATCACCGGAGGGAGCGAGGCGTGCGTCTGCCCCTGCGGCATCGGGGGATTCAACGCCATGAAGGCGCTCTCCACCCGGAACGACTCCCCGCAGAGCGCCTCTCGCCCCTTCACGGCGAGCCGGGATGGATTCGTGCTGGGAGAGGGTGCGGGGATGTTCGTCTTCGAGTCCCTGGAGCGCGCCAAGGCGCGCGGGGCGAAGATCTACGCGGAGGTGCTCGGCTTCGGGATGACGGATGACGCAGATCACATCGCGGCGCCGCTCCCCGACGGGGCCCTCGCCGCCGCGGCGATGCGGGCCGCCGTGAAGCAGTCCGGGCGGGCGATCACCAATGTGAACTATGTCAACGCC
>JAFMMO010000070.1 GCA_017859655.1 Pseudomonadota bacterium
ACCACCGTCGCCACCCTCCGGCAGCACGGCTTCGACGCCACCGCCGACAGCTCGCTGAAGCCGGTCGAGGCGACCGACCGCCGCCCCGACGCCGCCCCCGAGACCGCCCGCGCCCTCCTCACCTCGGCGATCTACCTCCCGCTCTACGAGCAGATGCCGCAGCGCGAGGTGGAGCGGATGGGGAGGGTGCTGGAGCCGATGGTTCGGGAGGGGGTTTCGGTGGCGACGGGTGAGGCCCTTCCGCAATTCAGGTCTTAGGCGGCAGAGACCGTTCGGGCGCCGTCCGGCGCCACAGGGCCTGAAGCTCCTCGACAGAGAGTTCGGGTCCCTCAATGGGCCGATGCAGCATCGCATGGCAGTTGGGGCAAACCGGGATCAAGTCCTGGATCGGATCGACCTTGTACTCCTCGCCGATCTTGGCGAGCGGAACCCTGTGGTGAACATCTGTGAAGCCCCGACCCACCCGGCCATAGACGGATTCAAGGTCGATCGCGCAAGCCGCACAGCGGAAGCCATGGTGCTTGCGAAATTGCTGTCGGGCGCGGGGGTCTCTCTCGTAGCGATTGGCAGTGACCTGTTTCCGGGCCCCCCACTCGCCTCTCCCTCGATAAGCTCGCACGGGAACCAACTAACTGTTGGCTGTGAATCGTGTAATGGCCTGCAGGAGCTCGTCGAGTCGTCTTTCCCCGGTCCGATTGGTCCATGCCTTCGAATCACTGTGAGAGTCGCGGGCGTTCGCAGGCGGAAACTCAGGGTGATTGTGCAGCGGCGAGGTCTTTCCCGTCGTGAGGCCAACTTCCGCGTCACTCTCATCCGAGAGCGCCTTGAGGTAGTACTTGAGCGACGTCGCCGAAACCCCGGCCCGCTCAAGGCTATCAACCAGCTCTGGGTGCACATACTTGTGCTCATAGCCGCGGTTCTGTGAGTGTGCCTATTGCCGCCCCTCGAAGTGAAAGCCAGCCTCAAGCATGAGCTCGTGCAGGGAGTTGAGGATCTCATCCAGATCTTCACGCATGGTCTTCGTTCCTTCCTGAGTCACGGCGAGAGACTGCATTGCGTGTTTGGAAACCACTGAAACGCACCGTTGCTGGGGGATCAGATGAAGAGAGCAGCGAGGTTCTTCCATGGACTGAGCTGCTACCCCGGAAGAGAGCTCGGTTTCCAGAGAACCAAAAAAGAACACAGTGACTCCCCCGATTGAAGAGCGGGTCTGAAGTTAAGTTCAGGGCAACTGGCCTGCGATCTGATTGGCGCTTGAGCGAGGATCTGCAACCTCTCACAGGAGTCCCAGCCATCGCCCCCCCGCCACCACCGCCTGAATGGCGATGATCGTCGCCATCGCCTCCAAGACGATGTGGGCTCGCCCGCGGGTGCGGGCATCGCGGAGGACGCCGAGCCAGGCGAGGGCGGTGAGGAGGAGGAGGGCCGCGACGCGGGCGATCCCCGGAGCGAGGAGGCCGAGGGGGGCGCCGGTGCCGAGGAGCGCGAGGACCGTGATGATGCTCCCGGGGAAGTGCTTCGGCTCGGGGGGCGTCGGTCGAGGCTCCGATGGAGTCGTCGCGGTGGGCGGAGTCTCCGCGGATCGATCCCCCGTCATCGTCACCCTCTCTTCCTCCCATGGGTCGAGGCCGCGGAGAGGTCAGGGTACGGGGTTCGGCTCCGAGGGGGTATCGGCTCCTGCGGGGGGATCGCTCTCCTCAGGGGGAGGAGCATCGTCGGGGGTCTCCTCCCGCGGCTCGCGATCCTCGCCATCCCCGCCAGCCGGGGCGCGGTCGAGGAGTCCGGAGGAGGCGTGGACCCTCCCGTCGAGGTCGACCATCAGCGCCTCGACCCGGGGGAGCTTCTCGATGAGGGGGAGGGACGCCTCGGGGCCGAGGACGCAGAGGGCGGTGGCGAGAGCGTCCGCGAGGGCCGCCTCCGGGGCGACGACCGTGGCGCTGATGCAGCCGCGGCAGGGGAAGCCGGTGCGCGGGTCGAGGATGTGATGGTAGCGCTCCCCGTCGAGCTCGAAGAAGCGCTCGTAGTCCCCGGAGGTCACGACGCAGGTGTTCGCCACCGGGATCACGGCGATCACGCGGTCCGGCTCCCGGGGGTGCTGGATCGCGACCTCCCACGGGGCACCGCGTCGGCGCCCGAGGGCCTTCAGGTCTCCCCCGGCGTTCACCATGGCGTCGGTGATGCCGTGCGCCATCAGGATCGCCATGGCGCGGTCGACCCCGTACCCCTTCGCGATCCCGCCGAGCCCCACCGACATCCCCTCGGGGATGGTGACCGTCCCCTGCTTCGCGTCGACGGTGATGCGGCGCCCATCGACGAAGGGGAGGGCAGCCTCGACCGCCTCCCGGCTCGGGGGGCGGGGGGGCTTCGCCTTGAAGTCCCAGAGGCGTCCGACCGCGGCGAAGGTCACATCGAAGGCACCGCGGGTGAAGGTGTGGAGCTCTCCCGCCTGACCGAGGATCCGGACCAGCTCCGGCGCGGCCGGCTGCGGGCCGCGCCCCGCCGCGGCGTTGAGGGTCATCAGGGGGGAGGGGCGCCAGTCCGTCATCAGGTCCTCGACCCGACGGATCTCGGCCACCGCGGCGTCGAGGGCCGCCTCGAGGCGGGCCGGGTCGGGGCCGAGCGCCTCGATGAAGAGCTCGGTCCCCATCACGCCGAGCCGGCGGGAGCGCAGCTCGACCGCGCTCTCTCCCGGGGTTCGCGCCGGGGGAGGCGCCGGCGCCTGGCCGGGGAGGAGGGGCGGGAGGGAGACGAGGGCCAGGGTGATGAGCGGGGCGAGCGCGACCCTAGGCACCGAGGAGGTCCTCCCACGAGTCGGGGAGATGGTGCTCCCGGTAGAGCACCCGACCATCCGCGCCGAAGACGATGATCGTGGGGGTCCCGCGGACCGCCATCGCCCCCACGAGGGAGCCCTCCCGGTCGCGCAGCTGGGGAGCGGTGATGCCGTGCTCCGCGAGGAGGGCGCGGGCGCGGGCGGGGTTCACCTGATCGTCGTTTCCGGCGAGGACCCCGTACCAGTCGACCCGGCCGGCGAGGGCCTTCGAGGCCTTCGCGATCTCCGGCATCTCCCGGATGCAGGGGGCGCACCAGGTCGCCCAGAAGACAAGCACGGTGGGGCGTCCCCCGGCCTGCAGGGTGTGACTCCCCCCATCGAGAGCCGGGAAGGTCCCGGTCGGGAGGCGGAGGTCGGCGGCGGCGCCGCTCTCTCCACCCTTCGGCGCGGAGCCCTGACACCCTCCGGCGAGGAAGAGCGCGGGGAGGAGGAGGGCCAGGAGGAGGGTCTTCGTCATCGTCGGCTCCCGTTCAGAAGGGCTGCTCCCAGCTGAAGCTCGCGAGGATCTGGTCGAGGCCGTCGCTGCGCAGGACGTAGTCGAGGCCGATGGAGAAGGACTCCCTCTCTGCGACATGCCAGATGAGGCGGCCGCCGAAGGTGTGCGAGCTCAGGTCCGCGAGGTCGGAGTCCTGGGTCATGAACTCGCTCGTCGTGAGGAAGTGCTCCTGGTAGTCGTCCGCCGCGCTCTGGTCGTAGTACCGGTAGCGCACCATCGCGTCGAGCTTGTCCTTGCGGAGGGTCTGGTACCACCGCGGCTCGAAGGCGAAGCTCGTGATGCCCCAGTCGTCGGAGTAGATCCGCCCTCCCAGCTCCCAGGCGCGACCGGCGGAGACGAAGCCCCGGAGGCGTCCGTAGAGCGCGGTCCGCGCCCGGCTGTCCGGGAGGACCTCGGCGGTCGGGGTCCCCGCCGCGCCGTTCTCGAGATCCGGGTTCGGCGGTCCGCCCGGGTCCTCGATGACGACGAAGTTGTAGGGGGTCGCGAGGAAGCCATCCTGCAGGGTGAGGGTCGCGCCGAAGCTGCCGTGCAGCGTCGGGGAGAGGATCTGGTACCAGCTGAGGGTGGTGGAGATCGAGGTGCGGGAGTCCCCTCCATCCTCGACCCCGTTCCAGCGGATCAGCCGAATGTCATCGTAGTAGGCGTTGACGCTCAGCCCGAGGGTGGCGTCCTGACCCGCGACCGGGCGGGAGACGCTGCCGCCGAAGCCGATCGAGTCGTAGTCGTACTCATCGGAGTAGCTGAAGGAGCCGCTCGCCTTCCACCCGTCGTCGAGCTTCCAGCGTCCGGAGACAGTCGCCCCGATGTAGTTGTCCGCCGAGGCCCCGGACTGCGCGGGGTAGTTGCTCAGGCGGTCGATCGACGCGCTGGAGACATAGTCGTAGTGCAGGTCGACCGAGTAGCCGAAGTCCTCGGTGGCCTGGCGGTCGAAGATGATGACCGGCTCGACCACGGTGAGGGACTCGTCGAGGAAGGGGTTCCCGTCCCCGGAGTCGTCGTGGTTGTAGAAGCTGAGGCGGGTGGTCAGGCTCTGGTCCCCGGCCTGGGGCTCATCGGAGCCGGGCGCGCTCTCCTCGGTTCCCGGCGCCGGCTCCGCCTCCTGGGCGGCGAGGGGAGGGGAGACCAGCGCCCCCAGCAGCAGCATCAGGCCCGGCAGAAGCAGGCTCGGCTGCCTCGGTGCGGTGCGGTTCCTCAGTAGCATCCGCACCCTCCCCCCGCGCTGTCGCCGATCCCTCCGGCGCTTCCCTCCATCGAGTAGAAGACCTTCGCCTGGAAGTGGACCTCGCTCGGGTCCGCCTCGAACTTCATGGCGGCATCGCCGAAGTTCTGCTTTTCGTAGTACTCCACCGTGGAGCAGCCCCCGCAGAGGAGCAGGAATGCACAGAAGAGCGCACAGCGGGGAGCACAGCGGAGAGCGCTGAGGGAGAGGGCGGAGAGTCCGAGAGGGAGCCGTCGCGGGGGCGGCGGCTCGGTCGCGCGGGTCATCGATGGCGAAGCTTGGGCCATGGCTGAAGCGTCCTCGACGCGGAGTTCCGTGGTTTCGGAGAATGCAGGTCGGGCGGGCGGGACGGGCGGGACGAATGGGGCGGCGGTGGATCGCGCTGCGACTCCTGATCATCGGCGAGCGCGCCACGAGTTTCCCACCGCTTCTTCATCCCATCGCCGGTGGGAATCAAGAGGCGGGCGAGAAGATTCTCAAATGGGGTGAGATGCCCCGTCTGCGGTGGTCCCCGTCAGTCGCCGGCGGGGGAGCCCGCTTCCCCGCGGGCAAAGACCCGCTTCAGGGATGAGAGGTTCTCCCCGAGGCGCTGCTCGACCCCGCGCGCGACGATCCAGGCGTAGAGGCCGCCCGGGAAGGGGAGGGTGCCGCGGTCGACGATCGTCACCATCGTCCCCCCGTCCACCACCGCGAGCTCGATCGTCCCCTCCGCCGTGACCGCCCGTTCGTCCATCGCGACCTCGTATCCCAGCGATCGGGGCGGGTCGCTGGCGCGGATGGTGATCGTCCCGTTGCCGATGCTCTCCACCTCGCTCCGCCAGCGGATCACGGCTCCATCCCCCCGTTCGGCCCCCTCGAAGGTGTAGGTCACGGGGAGCGGCCCATCCCCCGCGCCCGGGCGAAACCACGACTCCCAGTGCCGCGGGTCCTCGAGGTAGGCGTGGACTTCGGCGGGGGAGGCGGCGACCCGCTGGCTGGCCCGGCTCTCCCAGGTGCTCGGGGCGATGAGGGCGACGAGGAAGAGGAGGACGAAGGGGAAGACGAGGAGGGCGAGACCGCAGCCGAAGTAGAGGCGGAAGGGGTGGACGGCGCGCGGCGGCGTGTCCGACGGGGAGTTCGACTCCATGGGGCTCTCCTCCTCCTTCGGGGGCGGTCCCGACCCCCTGCGGGGGAGGATCGTAACCGAGGCGGTCTCCCGCCGGGGAAGATCGCGCCGGGGCGCTGCACCCTTGCACTCTCCTCCGGATCTCCCGAGACTCGCCCCGGCGGGGGCCGGGTGTCCCGGGTTCCTTCGTCTCCTCCACTGCCTCCGATGCGCGAAGAAGGCCGTTCACCATGAAGAAGTTCATCCTCGCCGGCGGGATCCTCGTCCTCATCCTCACCCTCGTCCTCGTGGGAGGGAGCCTCCTCCTCCCCGGGGAGTTCGCGATCGAGCGCAGCGCCGCGATCACGGGGACCCCGGCCCAGATCTACGCCCTCGCGGGGCATCTGGACACCTGGCCCGAGTGGACCCCCTGGAACGGGGAGAGCTACGCCGGCATGGAGATCTCCTTCCCCGGGCGGACCGAAGGGCTGGGCGCGGTCCAGGTCTGGACCCTCGGAGAGACCACGGGGCGCCTCGAGGTCACCTCCGCGGAGGAGGCGCGCGGTCTCAGCTACGACCTCGCCATCGAGGGGGGGCCCCGCATCGAGGGGATCATCTCCTTCGAGGCGGGTCCGTCGGAGGGGGAGGCCCCGGTCACCCGGGTGCGCTGGCAGCAGCGGGGACCTCTCGACGGGGTCTTCGCCCGGTGGATCGGGCTGACTCTGGAGCGCAGCCTCGGGGGGGACCTCGAGAAGGCCCTCGCCGGGCTTGAGGCGCGCATCGGCGGCTGAAGTCCCGGTTCGTCCTCGCCCGCGGAGCGGGGTCCGACGCCAAGTCCTTGGGGCGGACAAACTTGCTCCCGTCCTTGGAATCCCCCCTCTCCCCCCGCACAATGGGAGGTGAAGGCCCCCGTCCCCCGCGGTCGTCCCTCGTGGGGATCCGGGGCCACGGAGGCGTCACGGCACCCCGGCGAGCCCGATCCGGAGAGCCCCCGGGCGCCCCCGACCCCCGGGCTCCGTCAGGAGCTTGGAAAGGAGTCACTGCAGTGCAAAAGAAGCGAGCAGGCCTGCTCCTCGGAGCGGTCCTCACCCTCGTCGGCTTCGGCCTCCCCCTCGCGGCGAGCGAGGCGGAAGAGGGGAGCACCGGCTCCTCCGAGCTCCGACACCGGACGGTCCGCGACTGGGATCTGGAGCTCCCCGCGGAGCGGCTGATCCCGGTCGGGCAGGGCTTCGACCTGACGGCGACCCTCGGCCGGACCTTCAAGGTCGGCCTCGAGGGGACCTCTCTCCTCATCGACACCGATGGGGATGGCGAGTTCGATGTCACGGCGGAGAGCCCGGCCGCGTCGGTCACCTTCACCGGGGACGAGGGGCGCCGCTACTCGGTGCGTCTCCTCGACCGCGGCGGCTGGCGCTACGCCCCGGGGGGGACCCTCCGCGGCAAGGTCCGCGGGGAGACGATCCAGCTCATCGACCAGAACCTCGACGGGGACTACTCCGACATCGGCGAGGACGCCGTCATCGTCGGGCGCGGCAAGATCGCCTCCTTCCTCTCCCGCGTCATCGCGGTCGACGGGGAGCTCGTGGAGCTGGAGATCCCCGAGGATGGCAGATCGATCGGGTTCCGTCCCTACACCGGGGCCCACGGGACCCTGCGCCTCGGGCCGTGCGACACGAAGGCCAAGGTCATGAGCGCCATCGTCCGCTCGGAGGATGGCCGCTACTGCTTCGACATGGCGAAGGTCCAGGAGGGGCTCGAGGTGCCTGCTGGCGAGTATCGCCTCGTCTCGGGCGTGATCGGGCTCGGAGAGAGCCGCGTCTCCATGAGCACCGGGCGCTCGGTGAGCTTCGAGGTCCCGAGCGGTGGCGCGAAGGAGATCTCCTGGGGTGGGCCGGTCCGCGCGGAATTCGCCTACCGCCAGTCGGACGAAGAGGTTGAGCTGCACCCGGATGCGGTCTGGTACTACGGCAAGCACGGCGAGGAGTACATCGGGTGGAACCCGATCGGAAAGTCGCCGCAGTTCACCTTCCGCAACAAGAAGACAGGCCGGGAGATCGCGCAGGCGTACTTCCCCGGCACCTGCTGAGGGCGGGGCTTGATTCCGGTCGCCGTGAGCGTGCCGGCAGGAACCCCGCTCGAGATCAGCATGGAAGTCGACAAGTGGGCCTTCGGGAAGATCACCGGCAAGCCTCGGTAGATCCCGGGAAGTTCCACGGCACGGGGGAGCGGCGCGTCGGTCCGACCGACCCGCCGCTCCGCCCGTAACGGGTCCCCTCTCTGGAGTCGGGGGGAGCCGCTCTCGAGAGAGTCGTCCGTCAGGGGATCGCGTCGCGCCTCCCCTCCCGTGGGGGGGGTGGAGGCTCCGCCCGCCGCCGAGGCCACGGTCGATCGGACCGGTGGCGCCGCGGAGGGGCGATGCACGCTCCTCGGGTTCCCCCCCGGTGACCGGTCGAGGATCCGCGACCGTCGCTCGGAGCACGCTGAGGTCCGGATGTTCCAGAGAGCTGGTGTCCGCGGTGCGCCCGCGTCGGCGCCCTCGTCGAGCGTCTTCGCTCGAGCGGGGCGCGGGGGGCTGCGTCGTCGGGGCGGGGTCCGGTGTGTCCTCACCCTCCCTCTCCTCGCGCTCCTCGGCGCAGTCCTCCTCGCGCCGCCTTCGACCCTCTCCGGGCAGGCACCCGAGCCGGCGGAGGTGGAGGGCGCCGCGCTCGCCGATGGGGACGCCGAGGCGGCTCCCGCCTTCGCCGCGCGGATCCCCGTGCGGAGCATCGGCGGCAAGCTCGTCGCCCGGGTCGAGCTCTCGACCCGCTTCCGGCGGATCCCCGCTCACCTCTGGATCGAGTTCGATCGCCCCGTCGCCCTCGAGCTGCACAACCGCGCCGCGGACCCCCTCGGGGTCGACCGCGACGGCGGCCAGGCGGTGCGGGTCCACCTGCTCGGGGATGACCTGACGATCCAGGGGCGGGAGCACGGGGACGAGGAGGCGATGGAGGCCTACACCCGCCTCTACTCACGGGAGCTGGGAGAGGTCGCCTGCGTCGGCTCGATCGGCGCCAAGGTCCTCGAGAGCTACCACGTCACCTTCGACCTCGTCGACGGCTTCATCCACCTCGCACCGCCCGCCGCGCCGACCGGCGCCGCCCCCCCGGAAGTGGAGGGGAGCGTCGTCACCTCGATCACCCTCACCAACGACCTCGTATGGTTTCCGGTCCGGGTCGCGGATGGGGATGTGCTCGCGATGGCGATCGGGACCACCCACGAGGACTCCCGGGTCGACCGGGACCTCTGCGAGGAGCTCTCCGCCCCGGCCGGGGACATCGGCCCGGTGCTCCTGAAGACCCTCGACCTCCACCGGTACATCGCCCTGCGCCCCGAGCCGCTCGTGCAGGTGCACCCGGACGGGGTGCTCGGGGTGGCCGGCGTGAATCTCCTCCAGCACTTCCGGGTGGAGGTCGACCGCGTGAACCGCTTCGTGCGCTTCACCGAGACGGCCCCCGCGGCCTTCCCCGAGGCGGACCTCGCGTTCTTCCGGGCGCGCGCGGAGGAGGAGCCGGAGCCGCTCCTCGCCTTCCTCGAGGAGCACGGGGAGACCCGCCTCGCCCGGGAGGCCGCGCCCCTCCTCCTCGAGCTGCAGCTCGAGTACGGGGCCGACACCGAGGAGTGCCGCACCGCGATCGAGTGGATCGACAAGACCCGGATCGAGGACCTCCGGTCGACCGAGGCGCTCGCGACGATGGAGGAGCTCCTCCTCGCGCGACGCCCCGACCTCGCGGTCGTCGCCGGGAAGATCGGGGTCGAGAGCGGGCGCAAGGACCGCTACCCCGAGGCGGTCCACAAGCTGCACATCGAGCTGGGGCGGCTCCTCCTCGAGGACGGGGATGCGGACACCGCGTGGGAGCATCTCCTCTCCGCCTCCTTCGGGCTCCCCGACGATGGCGGCGTGAAGCTCCTCCTCGGTCGCCTCTACGAGAGTCAGGGGTTCTGGCGGCGGGCGCAGTCGCAGTACATTCAGGCGGTGATCCAGCCGGAGACCGGTCCCCAGGCGATCGAGGGGCTCGAGCGGCTGCAGGAGAAGACCGAGGGGGAGAGCCTCTCCGTCGATCTCGTCGATCGCCTGATCCGGGGCAAGGTGCACAACTACTCGGCGGCGACGACCTACGAGGCGACCGAGGAGACGGAGACCGGTCGGGCCGTCCTCGTCGAGCTCTTCACGAACCCGCACTTCGGTCGGAAGCGCGGCGAGCAGTGGGAGGGGTTCGCGATCGGCGGCGCGATGGCGATGGAGGGGCTCCTCAGCCACTTCCCCCGGGATCGCGCGATCGTCGTCTCGCACCATGTCGCCTCCCCCGAGCCGTGCGCGATCATGACCCCCCTCGGCCTCGATGCCTTCGCGGTCTACGGGCTCGAGGGTCCGATCTCCACCGTCATCGACGGGGTCGAGTTCGGTCCGGGCGCGGAGCGCTGGCGCGAGGCGGAGAAGGTCTACGAGGAGAACCGCGCCCTCGTCCTCGGCCGGCTCAGGAAGGCACCCGAGGCGAGGATCCAGCTTCAGGCGAACATCGACGACGAGGGGAACGTCCGCGGGAGCGTCACGGTCGAGGTGGAGGATCCCCGCGCCCTGCGGGTGCAGGTGCTCCTCGTCGAGCGCGGGGTTCTCTACCCGGGCAAATCGATCGTGGTCGTGAACCGGATGGTCGCGCGGGGCTCGCTGCTCCGTGATGACGATGGCGTCCGCCTCGACCGTCGCGAGAAGGTGCAGACCTTCCTCTTCGACCGGAGCCTCTCCGACATCACCGAGGCGAATGTCCGGTTCCTCGAGGAGTTCGAGCGGGAGAGCGGGGGCCTCGCCTCCCGCCTCTCCGTCGACATCGACCCGCGCCAGGTGAGCGTGGTCGCCTTCGTCCGCAACGGCGCGACCCTCGAGGTGCTGCAGGCGGTGCAGCTCGACCTCGGGGACGCGGCGGAGGAGGGGGGGACGCCATGAGCGCGCGCTCGAAGACCGACGGCGCCCCCGACACTCCCGACACCATTGGCGGCGAGCTCCGCACCATCGCCGGGGAGGCGCGGGGACGACTGCGAGCCGAGCGCCTTCACGGGGTGCTCGTCGCCCACGCGGAGCCCGCCGCGTTCCTCCTCGGAGTGCCCGCGGTGCTCCAGCTCGTCTCCGTCGTTCTCGGCGCCCCGCTCCTCTCGACTCCCGCGCTCATCGCCGCGAGCGTCCTCCTGCCCGTCCTCTGGATCGGGCTCCTCGGCACCCGCACCGCGGGCGGGGCGATCGATGATGGCACCGCCATCGCGGAGGTGGACCGCGCCCTCGGCCTGGGGGATCGCCTCATCGCCGCCCACGAGTTCATCCATCTCCCGGAGCGCGGGCCGTTCCATGAGGCCGCGATCGCGGATGCCGCGCCGGCGATCGCGACGGCGCTCGCGCGGGGCCTCCCCGAGCGCCCGCACGCTCCGGTCGGTCGCGGCGCGAAGCTCCGCGCCCTCGCCGCGACCCTCATCCTCCTCCTCGTCGCCTCCCTCCCCGCCCCGGTCGACTCCCGAGGGGAGCCGGGGGAGGAGCCGGGCCCCATCGCCGAGCTCCCGGAGGTCGAGCCGGCGGGAGACGCGGGGGACGAGCCGAGCCCGCCCCCGGTCGAGCCGAACCTGCCCGAGGCGAGGCTCCCGCGCCCGAGCGAGCCGAACCCGGCGGGCACCGAGCCGGGAGGGGCGCGCTCCGGCGAGCTCTCCGAGGATGTGAAGAAGACCCTCGGTCAGACCACGAGCGGGAAGAGCTCCGCCGCGGCCTCCGCCAGCGGCAACAGCCAGTCGAAGGGCTCCCCCTCGAATCAGAGTCAGTCCTCCGCGGAGTCCCCCGAGCGCTCGAAGCGGAAGCCGAAGGAGCCGAAGGAGGGGACCCCCCGGGAGGAGAAGGGGTCGCCGCCGAAGGAGCCGGAGGAGATGTCCGGCTCCACCGCGGGGCGCGGCGCGGCGAGCGGCTCGTCGAAGAGTCCCTCCGCCTCGAAGTGGGCGAGCAAGGACCAGGTCACCTCGGATGACGAGGAGGACCTCGAGGAGGATGAGGAGGTCGACGATGAGTTCGACAACTCCGACGCGCGCGGGGGGGTCCAGCCGAACCTCCGCGACCGCAAGCCGCCGGTGAACCGGGACCTCGCCATCGGCTTCGGGAACGGCAAGAACCCCGACGCGAACGGGCGCGGCGGTCCCTCCGAGCAGAAGAAGTCGCGCGGGGTCGCCGCCCTCGTCCTGGGCGTGCCGATCCCGGACCACGTGAAGGGTCGCCCGAACCCCGGCAAGACGAAGATCACCCAGGAGCGGGTCGAGCCGAAGGAGGAGGACGCCCCCGCGGTCGCCGCCTCCGATCGCGGCACCCGGGGGGAGGGCATCGGCCATCTCCCGCGTCCCGACCTCCTCCCCTGGATGCGCACGATGGTCGAGCGCTACTACGCGGCGCTGCGGTCGACCGGCGGGGGAGAGCCCCCCTCCGGTGACGGAAACACCTCGAGCGGGACCCCCGCCGGGTCCAGCACGGAAGCGAGCACCGAACGATGAACAGCAGTTCCGATCCCCACATGGCCCGGGAGGCCGCGGAGGAGTTCCGCGCCTGTCACGCGCGGATCCGCGAGGAGGTCGGCAAGGTGATCGTGGGGCAGGGCGCGGTGATCGATGCCGTCCTGACCGCGCTCCTCGCCGGAGGGCACGTGATGCTGGAGGGGGTGCCGGGGCTCGGGAAGACGATGCTCGTCCGCACCCTCGGCGAGGCGGTCGACATCGACTTCTCCCGCATCCAGTTCACCCCGGACATGATGCCTGCGGACATCCAGGGGACATCGGTCCTCGTCGAGGGGGAGGGGGGCGGCCACGAGCTCCGCTTCCAGGAGGGACCGCTCGTCGCCAACCTCGTCCTCGCGGATGAGATCAACCGCGCCACCCCGAAGACCCAGTCCGCCCTCCTCGAGGCGATGCAGGAGCGCCAGATCTCGGTCGGGCGCCGCACCATCCGCCTCGATGAGCCGTACTGCGTCATGGCGACCCAGAACCCGGTGGAGCAGGAGGGGACCTATCCCCTCCCCGAGGCGCAGCTCGACCGCTTCCTCTTCAAGGTGATCGTCGGCTACCCGGAGGTCGGGGAGTACAAGGCGATCCTCGACCGCACCACCGGGGCCGAGGTGCCGGAGGTGACGGCGGTCTCGAGCGGCCCGGAGATCATCCGCATGCGCGAGATCGTCCGCTCGGTGCCGGTCCCGGAGGCGGTGCAGATGGATGCGATCCACCTCGTCGTCGCCACCCAGCCCGGGAGCGAGCACGCCCCCGCGATGGTGGGGGAGAGCGTCGCCCTCGGCTCCAGTCCCCGGGGGGCTCAGGGGCTGATCCTCGCCGGGAAGGTGAACGCGCTCCTCGCGGGACGCTACGCGGTCGCGAGCGAGGATCTCCGCGCGGCGGCGCACGATGTGCTGCGCCACCGCGTCATCGTGAACTTCCACGGGCAGTCGGAGGGGGTCACCCCCGACGCGATCGTCGACGCGGTGCTCTCCCATGTGAAGCCGCCGGCGAAGTAGCGGTCGATGGCGAGCGGCTCCGCGATCACCACCGGTGAGCTCTTCGACCCCGCCTTCCGCGAGGCGGTCGGTCGCCTGCATCTCGTCGCCCGTCGCGTCGCGCGCGGCGGTCGACCGGCGGAGCAGCGATCGCGCGATCTCGGCTCGGGGATCGAGTTCCGGGACTTCCGTCCCTACTCCCCCGGGGATGACTTCCGCGCCATCGACTGGAACATCTACCGCCGCCTCGGCCGCGTCTTCCTCCGCCTCTTCGAGGAGCTCGAGGACCTGCCGGTCTACCTCGCTCCCGATGTCTCCGAGAGCGCGTTCCTGGAGGAGGACCCCCGCGCTCGCACCGGGCTGCGGGCCGCCTTCGCCCTCGCCTCCATCGCCCTGAACCAGCACGACCGCGTCGGCGTGTTCCCCTTCGGCGCGGACCTCTCGGTCGCGCTGCGACCCCAGTCCGGCCGCGGGCGGGCGCTCCGCATCGCCGAGACCCTCGCCGGGCTGGAGGCGCGAGGGAGCACCGACTTCCGCACCTCCTTCCGGCGCTTCTCCGGCCTCGGGCTGCGGGAGGGGCTCCTCGTCGTCATCAGCGACTTCTTCGACCCCGGAGGGATCGAGGCGATCCGGGAGGCGCTCGGGCCCCAGCGGCATCGGCTCCTCCTCGTCCCGCTGTGGCGGGCGAGCGACCGCGACCCCGACCTGACCGGGGATGTCGAGCTGGTCGACTGCGAGACCGGCGAGAGCGAGGATGTCTCGATCACCGCGCCGATTCTCGAGCGGGTCCGGGCCGCGCACGATGCCTTCCACGGCGAGCTGCGGGACTTCGCCCGTCGTCGCGGGGCCGGGATCCTCCGGCTCGACTGCGACCGCGAGGTCGTCCCCCAGCTCGCCGAGCTCTTCGAGGGGGGGAGGTACGAGGCGTGACCGCGCTCCTCGCTCCCATCACGATCCTCCTCGGGCTCGCCGCCATCGCCGGCGCGCTCTATCTCCTCCAGCGGCTGCGCGTCCGGCATCGCCCGGTCCGCGTGATCAGCACCCTCTTCTGGAGGGCCGCGGTGGAGGAGGCGCGCGCCCGCGTCCTCGTCGAGCGCTTCCGGCACCCCCTCGTCTACCTCCTCCTGCTGTTCATCTGCTCCCTCCTCTGGCTCGCCGTGGCGGGCGTCGACCGCACGGACCTCGACGGGCGTCGCCACGTGGTCCTCGTCGAGGCCTCCGCCGCCGCGGGGGTGACGGAGGAGAGCCTCGCGCGCGCCCTCGATGCGGTGGAGCGCCTCGTCACGGAGCTCCCCCGCGCGCGTCGTCAGGTGATCCTCTGCGCCGAGTCTCCGACTTCGCTCCTCGCGCCGGGGGAGCCGGCGCGTCTCCTCTCGCTCCGCCGCGCGGCGCTGGCTCCGGTCCCCGCGCCGTCGAGCGTCGCCGCGACGATCGCCGCCTCCCAGGGGACCCTCTCCCCCGGGGAGGGGAGCCTCGTCTGGGTCGCCGGCGCGGTCGCGCTCCCCGACCTCGCCCTCCCGGCGGGGGTCGAGTGCGTGGCGGTCCCCGGCAGCTCCAGCGCGGAGCGCCCGAACCGGGCGATCACCGCCTGCGGTGTCTCCCCGGCGCGGAGCGGCGCCTGGGATCGGGTCGACCTCCTCGTCGAGGTGAGCGGCGTCGATCCCGCCGGGGCGGCCCTCAGCCTCACCCTCGATGGCCGTCCGCCGGAGGGGGAGGTCGAGCGCCGGCTCCTCCCGCCCGAGGAGGGCGGCGGCGTCCACCACCTCCTGCGCGATGTCCCCGCCCGCGGGCAGCGCCTCGTCGCCATCCTCGTCGGCGCGGGCGATGGGAACCCCCTCGACGACGAGGCCGCGCGGGTCCTCCCGCGGCGGCGCCTGCTCCGCGTCTCCCTCGACCCCGGGCTGGCTCCGTGGCTCGCTCCGGTCCTCGAGGCGGACCCGGCGGTGACCCTCGTGGAGAGCGCCCCCGATGTCTTCGTGGGTCGCGAGGGCGCGGCACCG
>JAFMMO010000071.1 GCA_017859655.1 Pseudomonadota bacterium
CCAGGCTGCTCCTCGCCGCGCTCCTCATCGGCTCCCCCCTCGAAGCCCAGTCGATCGAGGACCCGCCCCGGCTTCCGCCTCCGTTCGACACGGTCCTCATCCCCTACTCCGACGAGGGGCCGCCGGGGACCGAGGACCCCTCCCTCCTGAAGGCCTACCTCAGCCACGAGCGGTTTCGTGAGCTCTGGCGACGCGCCCACCCGGAGGAGATTCCCCTCGTCGCTCTCCCGCCGAGCGGGATCAGCATCGTGATCGGCGACGCGCGGCATCGGCTCCTCTCCCTCGGCGACCGCTACTCCCTTCGCGGGGAGGCGGAGGTGCAGGTCTTCCCTCGTCCCTCCGAGCGCGGCGCGGAGCAGCCCCGCACCTCCTCCTGGAGCACCCTGCTGATTCCCCCCCACCCCGCCCGCATCGAGCGGATCCTCGTCGATGGGGTCGCGGCGGGGTTCTCGTCCACGCCGCAGGGAACCGAAGTCCTCATCCGCGGGGCGGGACGGCACACGGTCTCCGTCGACTGGATCGGTGAGGTCCAGCGTGACCGGGGGATCTTCACCATCGACGCTCCGTGCTTCCCCGCCCCCGTCGGTCGCCTCGAGTGCGCGCTCCCCGCGGGAGCCGAGCTCGACCGGGAGCGGAGCCTCGACACGCTGCGTCCCGCGCCCGGCAAAGAGGACGAGCCCGCTCCGCCGCGCCTCCTCGGGGATCTCGGCGCCCGAGGACAGTTCCGGCTCACCTGGAGCTTCCCCCGCATTGAAGGAGAGCTGAATGCCCAGATCTCCTCGAGCTCGATCGCGCGGATGGGGATCACCCCCTCGTGGCTTCGGCTCGAGCGGGAGGAGCGGGTCCGCGCCACCGGCCGACCGGTCGACCGTCTCCGCTATCGAGTCCGCGGCGACCTCGAGATCGTGAGCGTCGTCGGTGACGGCCTCGCCGGGTGGAGCCTCCTCCCTCCCGCGCCGGGCGAGACGGACCCCCGCCTCGAGATCAGCCTCCAGGAGCCCCGAGCGGAGGCCGTCCTTCGCATCGACGCCTTGCTCCCTCTCCCGCCCGAGGGGGTGCGGGCTTCGCTGCCGACCCTGACCCTCGAAGGGGCGGTCCGGCAGGAGAGCTTCATCGGGCTCGAGCATGGCGAGCGACGGCGCTTCGATCCGAGCTCGCTCGACGGCCTGCCGCGCGCCTCTCTCGCAGAGGTCCGCGGCCGCACCTCTCTCGACATCTCCGGGGTCGATCGGGTCCATCACGCCCACGGCGATGGCGCCGAGGCGGACTTCTCGATCGTGACGCCCCCGCGGAGGGTCCGGGTCAGCACGAGCGGGATCGCGCGGATCACCTCCCATGGCGTGGAGCTCTTCCACGAGCTCGAGTTCCTCGAGGTGCGAGGAGCCCCCCTCTCCCTCTCGATCCCACTCCCCGGGGCTGCTCCCCTTGTCCGGGTGACGGGCCCGATGCTCCGCCGGCACTCGATCGAGACCCGGGAGGGTCGCCGGGTCCTCGCGCTGGAGCTCCACCGCCCGCCGCGCGTCGGGGAGGCCGTCGCGTGGACGCTGGGGGCGGAGGGCGCGGGCCCCGCTCCATCGGAGCTCCTCCTTCCGACCCTCTCCCTCGGCGATGCGATCGACGAGGAGCGGACCACCTGGACCGTCGTGGGCGAGCGCGGCATCGATGTGACGACCACTCCGGTGGAAGGCTGGGAGATGGTCGCGGCAGACCGGGCTCCGGCGCGGATCTCTCTCCCCCCGCGGGACTCGGTCCGCTTCATTCTCCGTGGCTCCCGGGCGGGACCGTCGGGACCCGTCCCGCTGCAGGTCCGCCCGCGAGCGAGCCTCCTGCGAGGGACGGTGGCGAGCTACGCGCTCCTCGACGAGGAGTGGCTGACGGTCCACTCCCGGGTGATCCCCGAAGTCCGCTTCCACGGTCGAGACTCCTTCTCCCTCCTGCTGCCGCCGCGCGCAGAGCTCGTCGAGCTCTCGATCCGGGATGAGCAGGAGCGCGCCATCGCGCCCACGCGGGAGGATGGGCGGACCGAGGTCACGATCCGCCTCCTCTCTCCCGTCACCGGCACCACCCCCCTCGACCTCGTCCACCGGATCCGGCGACCGGTCGCCGGAGTCGGATCGAGCGAGCTGATCGTCGAGCCGCTGCTTCTCCTCGACGGAGAGTCGGGGGCCCCGGTCGAGACCGAGACCTTCGTGGGGCTGGTGAGCCCCGGTCCCGAGCGAGAGGAGCGCACGACCGTGGTCGGGTTGACGCCCATCGAGAGGGAGAGGATGCCGCTCCTCCCCGAGGGGCTCGACCTCACGACGATCCGTGCGACCTGGCGGGCGATCCGCACCGACTGGTCCCTGACGATCCGGGAGGAGGAGGTCACCATCGCGGAGGGGCTCGCGGCGGTGGTCCCCCTCCTCGACCTCGCCACCCGGATCGGGCGGGACGGCACCCTTCGTACGGAGGCGAGCATCACCCTCCTGAACGAGCGGCTCCAGTTCCTCACGATCGACCTCCCCCCCGGCGCCCGACTCTGGGGCGTCACGGTGGATGGCAACCCGGTCGCGGTGGCGGCGGAAGGAGAGACGCCATCGAGCGGGAGGATCCGCGTGCCGGTCGATCCGGCGGCCGGCGCCGAGCTGGCCCGCGAAATCATCCTCACCTACGCCGAGCCCGACCTCCCGCTGCGAGCCGGTGCCGTTCGGGCGGAGCTCTCCGGTCCGACGATCGTCGACTCCGAGGTGCGGGTGGTGCAGTCCCTCTGGTCGGTGCGCTTCCCCGAGGGCTACGGGATGGTCGAGACGGGCGGACGGATGCGACAGGCGCCGCCGAGCGCGCGCTACGCGGAGCGCCTCTCCCAGCTCGTCGAGCAGCAGGAGTCGATCGTCGAGGCGACGAAGCGGCTCGACTCCCGCCGCGAGCGTCGCCGCGCCGCTCAGCAGCTCGCGCGGATCGAGCAGCAGCTGGGGGACTCGCTGGCGGAGCTCAGCCAGCTTCATGGCTCCTCGGGAGAGGCCTCCCAGCGGCAGATCCTCGGAGAGGACCAGCTCGCGGCCCAGTCCCGTCAGAACCAGCAGATGTTCGCGCGGACCGCGGACGCGCGCGATCGGATCCGCAGCGCGCTCGCGGAGGAGTCGGAGCGGGCGGCGGAGTCGTCTCCGGAGGATCGGGCCTTCGAGGATCGGGCGCGCTTCCTCCAGGGAGGCGGCTGGCGCGGCGGACGACTCGCGGCGCCGCTGGAGGGAGGGGCGCTGGCGGGGAGCGGGGCGCCGACCCCGGCCCAGCTCCTCTCTCCGGTACCCTACCGGAGCTGGGGGGGCCTCCTCCCCCTCTCCCCGATCCACTCGGTCGAGATCGCAAGCCCGCAGTCGATCGACGGCGCGAGCGGACTCCCTCCGCTCCCCCGGACCGCCCGGCTGCGCGCGACCTCCAGCATTCCCCCCGCCTCCCCCGACGAGGGGCGCAACACCTACACCTTCCGCGGCGCCTCCGACCCCCGCCTCACGCTTCGCTTGCGGGAGGAGGGCGCGAGCCTCCGCCTCTGGAGCGGGCTCCTCCTCCTCGCGGCGGTCGCGGGGGCGGAGCTGCTGCGTCGACGGGGAGGGGGCGGAGTCCCCCGCTGAGCCCGCGCCCCGGCGCAGACCGATGTGGCGAACCGTGCCTTCGCCCGCTCGCGGGGAGTGGATCGTCGGCGGAGACCCCCCGTCAAGGGGGCTCCGTGTTCCGAGAAAGTCGGGAATCGGCTCCGAACTCGGGGGCTGGGAGGAGACCTGTCCTCTGCACGGGGCGCGCGGGTGCGCGGCCCCACACCTCCCCCCCTGTCGCCCACAGGGGTCCTTGCAGCCCCCTCCGTCCCGCGGAGGGCTTCCTCGCGGGCTCGACGCCCCCGTGCAACTCCCCCATCCGTCCCTTTCCCCGGCCCGAGCCGCCGGGGGAAGGACTGTTGCGGATTCCCGCGCTCGCCGATAGACTGAAGGGGCTCCCCTCAGGACGCGGGGACCCGGGAGTCCCCTTCGTCGGAGGATCGATCCATGGATGGAATGCCGCAGAGCCCGGTCCGGAGGGCGCACGCCGGAGGGATCATCCTCCCCGGTGCCTCCCGCCGCCTGCGCTCCATCGCTCTCGCCTGTGCGCTGCTCCTCCTCGCTCAGTCCGTCCTCCCCTTCGGAGCGGTGATCTGCCTCGAGACCTGCGGGGCCTGGGAGCTCACGACCGCTCACGCCTCCCACCACTGCGGTCACGACGCGAGCCACGACACGGACCGCGAAGCGGAGTCCGGGCTCCGCACCGATGATCCGGGACACTCGCACGGGGGCTGCGGCGGACACGACCACGGTCGGCACCCCGCGCAGGAAGCGACCCAACCCTCGTCCACGGATCCCGTCGCGCCCGTCCTTCACTCCGAGAGCTCCCCCTGCACCGATCTCGAGATGGTCGACCTCCTCGCCGCCGGGTGGGGATCGAAGTTCGGGATCGGGGAGCTTCGCTCCGAGGAGCCGCGCTCCCTCGAGCGGGATCTCCCGCTCCCGGCCGCCTCGACCGCCCGCGCCCTGCCGAGCCCACGCCCCGGAGTTCGATGTCCCGACGCCTGGCGCTCTCCGCTCATCGTCTAGCCGCACTCCGCCCGGAGGATCCCCCTCCGGCGCACTCCTCCCCTCATCCAGGCGAATCGCCCCGACCGGGCCCGGCCCCGGTCCGTTCCGCGTCCGGCCCCGGGTCCGCCCGGTGCCCGTGCCCATCGGAGATGCATGTCTCTCGCACTCCAGCCAGCCCTGCGACGCCCCCGCTCCCGGGGCCGGTCGATCCTCGCCCGCGCGGGCGTGGCGCTCCTGCTCTGCAACGCGGGTTGCATCACGACGACGCCGCGACCGGTCGAGCCTCACGCCGTGCACGCGGCGTGGCTCACCCTCGATGCGCGCGGGGCCACCCAGGCGGTGCGCGGCGCCCTCCCCTCCGATGACCCCGTCCGCCCCGGCTTCGATCTGGAGAACGGCATCTCCCTGGAGGAGGCGGTCGCCACCGCCCTGTTCTTCAATCCGGAGCTGAGCACCCTGCGGGCCCGAACCCGGATCGAGCTCGCCGCTCTGCGGCACGCCGGCGCCTGGAGCGATCCGGAGCTCGCCGTCGATGGGGAGCAGATCCTCGCCTCGGTGCCGGATCGCCTCCTGTGGAGCGGCACCATCGGAGTCACCATCCCCCTCTCGGGGAGGCCGGAAGTCGAGCGGAACCTCGCCGCCTCCCGGCTGGATGCCGCGGGAGCTTCGGTCCTCGGCGCCGAGTGGGCCGTGGTCGCCGAGCTCCGGCGCCTCTGGCTGGAGCTCGCGACCGAGGATGCTCGCTCCCGGCTGCTCGACGGTGCCATCGGGGACCTGGAGTCGCTCGTGGCGGCGCGGGACCAGCTCCGCGCGGCGCGGGCCCTCTCGGTCCTCGAGGAGAGGCTCCTCCTCCTCGAGCTGGCCCGCGCTCAGGAGCAGCGCATCGAGACCCGGGCACGCAGGAGCGAGCTTCGACTGCGGGTCCTGGCCCATCTGGGCCTGCACCCGGCCCATCCCTGGGAGCTCCGACCCTCCTTCCCCGCGCTCGATCGGAATCATGACCGCGAGCATGGCCTCTCCGAGTTCGAGTCCCTCCGAGAGCACCCCGACCTCGCCATCGCGCTCGCCGCGTACGAGGTCGCCGAGAGAACGCTGGCCCTCGAGAAGCACCGCGCCGTCCCGGACCTGACGATCGGACTCGGCGGCGGACGAGAGGACGATCAGTCGCGACTCGCCTTCGGGCTCGGGCTCCTGCCGATCCCCGTCTGGAACCGGAACGAGGCCGGCATCGAGACCGCCCGGGAGAGTCGGGCGGCCTCACGCACCGAGGTGGAGAGCGAGATCCGGCGGCTCGTAGGGAGGCGGGCGGTCGAACACGAGCGCTACCACGCCGCGCTCGAGCGTCTGCGGCATCTCGAGGATGTGGTCGCTCCGCTCGCCGACGCCCAGATCGAGGATGCCCGGCGCCTCGCCGCGCTCGGCTCCCTCGACCCCCTGATCCTGGTGGAAGCGGTGGAGGAGCAGCGTCGCGTCCGCCTCGAGGTCCTCGCGGCACGCTCCGCCGCCCTCGCCGCCCAGCTCTCTCTCGAGGCGCTGACGGCCCCCTGCGAGGCTCACGCTCCCTCGATCTCTCCTCGCTCGGCGGAGAGTCCCCCTGAATCGGAACGGGAATCCCCATGAAGACGGTCACCTCCCCCGCCCTCGAGCCTCGGCAGGGTCGAAGCGGGGCTCCATCCACCCTCGGGGCCACCTATATCTCCGCGATCCTCCTCGCGCTCACCCTCGCCGGGTGCCGCCCCGCGGAGCCTCTCCCCGCTCCCGCCGCCGCGAGCGGCGACGAGGCGGAGGCTCCCACGAATCGGACCCCCGTGCCGGCCTCGGTGCGGGAGAGTCTGGGGATCTCCTTCGCGACCGCGGACTACCGCCCGGTCGCGAGCACCGTCCCCCTCCCCGGGCACTTCGAGGTGCTCCCCACCGCACAGCACCACTACCCGGTGCCCGCCGCGGGGCGCGTGACGGTCCATGTCGCGCCGCTTCAGGAGGTCGCCGCGGGTGAGCTGATCCTCGAGATCGACGCACCGGACTGGCGCGCGCTCCAGCTCGAGCTCGTCGAGGCCCGGGCCCTTCGTCTCGAGGCGGAGGCGGGGGTCGCCCGCGCCCGCGCCGCCCGCATCGCGGCAGGGGCCCTCGTCCCCCTCTCCCCCGACTCTCCCGATGTCTTCTCGGCGGAACTGGAAGCGGCCCGCGCCACCCTCCTCGCGGCCGAGGATCGACTCGCCCAGCTGCTCTCCCGCGCCGCGACCCTGACCGGGCTCGACGAAGCCCGCCTCGCGGCGGAGGAGGCGGGGATCCCCGCCTGGCGCCGCCTCCCCTCGATCCCGATCCGCGCGACCACCCCGGGGGTGGTCCGGGAGGTGGAGGCCGCGACGGGCACCTGGGTGACCGCCGGCACCGAGGTTCTCCACATCGTTCAGCCGCGCGCGCTGCGATTCCGGGCCCGGGCCCTCCAGGCCGATCTCATCGATCGCATTCGGGATGGCCAGAGCGCCCGGATCCTCCCTCCCGAAGGGAGGGGCGCGGCGCGCCGCGCGGAGGGGATCGGAGGGACCGTGCGGATCGGTGTCACCGGGAACCCGGAGAGTCGGACCACCGATGTCTTCATCGACCTCCCCGAGGCGCCGGGCCCCGAGTGGGCGCGCCCCCTCGTGGTCGCGATCGCGGAGGTCGTCGTCGGGGGCAGCACCACGCCGGTGGAGCTCGCCATCCCGAATCGAGCGCTGATCCGCGACGGCCTGGAGACCGTCTTCTTCCGTCGGGCGCCCGATGACCCCGATGCGGTGATCCGGACGATCGCGGATCTCGGCGAGAGTGACGGCCGGTACACCGCGATCCTCTCCGGCCTCGCGCCGGGGGACGAGGTCGTCGTCGACGGGGTCTACCCCCTGAAGCTGGCCTCGAGCGCGAAGCCCGTCACCACCGGTCACTTCCATGCCGACGGGACCTACCACGAGGAGGACCACTGATGGCGGGGAACGCGAGGCGACGCCGCCGCCGGACGCGAGTCGGGAGGTCGCTCCCATGCTGAGATGGGTCATCGCCCTCTCCCTCCAGCATTCGGGGCTCGTGGTCGCGACGTGCCTGCTCCTCGTGGGCTCCACGATCGCCGTCCTCGACCGGCTCCCGGTCGATGTCTTCCCGGAGCTCAATGCACCGACCGTGACGGTGATCTCCGAGTCGGGAGGACTCACGGCCGAGGAGGTGGAGCAGTACGTCACCTTCCCGATCGAGAGCGCGGTGAACGGCCTGCCGGGGCTGCGACGGGTCCGCTCCGCGAGCTCCCTCGGCCTGTCGATCGTCTGGGGGGAGTTCGACTGGGATGTCGACATCTACCGTGCACGGCAGATGATCGCGGAGCGACTCGACACCGTCACCGACGATCTCCCCGAGGACGCCCACGTCACGATGACGCCGATCTCCTCGATCACGGGGGAGATCCTGCTCATCGCCCTGACCGCCGACTCCGACGATGTCTCCCCCCTCGACCTGCGCGCCTTCGCCGAGTTCGACCTGCGCAACCGCCTCCTCACGGTGCCCGGGGTCTCCCAGGTGGTGGCGATCGGAGGCTCCCTCGCGGAGTACCAGGTGGAGGTGCGGCAGGAGGCGCTCCAGCTCTACGACCTCACCTCGGAGGACCTCGAGCGCGCCCTCGCGGGCGCCCACAACCGGAACACCGCGGGCTTCATCGCCGATGTGCAGGGGCTGGAGCTCCCGCTCCGCCAGTCGGGGCGCGTGCGGTCGATCGAGGACATCGCGCAGACGGTCGTCGCCTACCACGAGGGCGCGGCGGTCACGGTCGAGCAGGTCGCGGAGGTCCGCGTGGGACCCGCGTTCCGCCGAGGCGCCGCCTGCAGCAACGGCGAGCCCGCGGTGGTCCTCTCCATCCAGAAGGCCCCGGGGACGAACACCCTCGCCCTCACCGCCGCCGTGGATCGCCTCCTCGACCAGGTCGAGCCGGGCCTGCCACCCGGCATCGTCCTCGACAGGGATGTCTTCCGTCAGGCCGACTTCATCGAGCGGAGCGTGTCGAACGTCACGAAGGTGCTCCTCGAGGCGACGATCATCGTCAGCGTGATCCTGCTCCTCTTCCTGATGAACTGGCGCACCACGGTGATCACCCTCGCGGCCCTCCCCGTCTCCCTCGCGGCGACCCTCGTCGCCCTCCACCTGCTCGGCATGACGATCAACGTCATGACCCTCGGCGGGCTGGCGGTGGCGATCGGAATCCTCGTCGATGACGCCATCATCGATGTGGAGAACGTCCACCGCCGCCTCCGGGAGAACGCGGGGGAGCCCCCCGAGAGGCGACGACGGGTCATGAAGGTGATCTTCGACGCCTCGAACGAGATCCGCTCGTCGATCGTCTTCGCCACGGTGATCATCTCGATCGTCTTCGTCCCGCTCCTCTTCCTGGGCGGGCTCGAGGGGAGGTTCTTCCGCCCCCTCGGCATCACCTACATCATCTCCGTGATGGCCTCGCTGCTCGTGGCGATGACCCTCACGCCGGCCCTCTGCTGGTGGCTCCTTCGGCGCCCCCCGACCGAGGTGGGAGAGGAGACCCCCCGGGAGGCCCTCCTCGTGCGGCTGCTGCGGAGGCTCTACCAGCCGCTGCTGCTCCTCGCGACCACCTGGCGGCGGGCCACCCTCGCCCTCGCATCCCTCCTCACCGGCGGCACGATCCTCCTCGCCTCCACCTTCGGCTCCAGCTTCCTGCCGGAGTTCAACGAAGGCACCTTCACGGTCTTCCTGATGATGCCCCCGGGGACCTCGCTCGTGGAGTCGGAGAGGATCGCGGCGGGAACCGAGCTGCGACTCCTCGAGATCGACGGCGTGGAGCATGTCGTCGCTCGGAGCGGGCGGGCCGAGCGGGACGAGCACGCCGAGCCGCCCTCCAGCTCCGAGGTGGAGGTGCGCATCGATCCGGAGGCGGATCCTGCCCGGATCCTCGCGGAGATCGACCGCGTCCTCGACGCGCTCCCCGGCGTGAGCACCTCCATCGGCCAACCGATCTCCCATCGCCTCTCCCATGTCATGTCCGGGACGAAGGCGCAGATCGCGATCGACATCTACGGGGATGACCTCGCGGTCCTCCGGGATCTCGCGGCCCGGGTCGAGCGCGCCATCGAGGCGCTCCCGGGCACCCGGGATGTCTCGGCGAACCGCGAGGTGCTCGTCGAGACTCTGGCGATCGACTTCCGGCTCGGGGACCTCGCGCGCTACGGCCTGAGCGCCGAGTCCGCCGGCGCTCAGGTGAAGCGGGCGCTCTTCGGGAGCACGGCGGCGATCGTCCATCAGGGGACCCAGGCGCTCGACATCACCGTGCGGCTGGCCGGAGACCAGCGCGACTCCATCGAGGATGTGGAGAGTGTCGTCCTGACCGGCCACGGCGGCTCCCTCGTGCGCCTTCACGAGGTCGCCGACATCGGCCCGGAGCAGACCTCGAACCTGATCTCCCGGCAGAACGCCCGGAGGAAGAGCACCGTCTCGGCGAACGTCGCGGCGAACTCGAACCTCGGCGATGCGGTGGCGGCGATCCGCGCCCTCGTCGACCCGATCGTCCACGGCTCCGGCTACACCGCGGTGTACGGGGGACAGTTCGAGGCTCAGCGCTCGGCCAGTCGCTCCCTCGCCTGGATGGGAGGCGGGCTCCTCCTCGTCCTCATTCTGCTCCTTCAGATGGCCCTCGGCGCGATCCGACCGGCGTTCGTCGTCCTCGCCAACCTCCCTCTGGCGCTCATCGGCGGCGTCGTCGCGATGTTCGTCGCCGAATCCGCGGACCCCGTCGGCAACCTGTTCGCGCTCTTCCGCGGGGGGGCGGACTACATCCCCCCGGTGATCTCCATCGCCAGCCTCGTCGGCTTCATCACCCTCTTCGGGATCTCGGTGCGAAACGGGATCCTGCTCGTGAACCACTTCCGCTGGCTCATCACGCAGGAGGGCCTGGAGACGATGGAGGCGGTTCGACGCGGGAGCCAGGAGCGCCTTGTTCCCGTGCTCATGACCGCGCTCTCCGCCGCCCTCGGGCTCTTCCCCCTGGCGCTCAAGCTGGGTGAGCCCGGCTCCGAGCTGCTCGCTCCCCTCGCCATCGTGGTGCTGGGGGGCTTGATCTCTTCCACGATCCTGAACATGCTCGTCGTCCCCGCGGGCTACGTGCTCCTCTGTGGAGGCATCCACCGTCAGCGGAGCGGGAGCCCATCGACCTGGGAGACGGAGTGGGAGACCGACCTTCTCGGACCTCCCGCGTCGAGTCCGACCACCGCCGCTTCCTGAAAGGACCCTCATGAAGACCCCTCACTTCGGCCTGCCGACGCTGCTCCTGACCCTCTGTCTCACGAGCGGCTGCACCGTGGAGCCCGGCGGAGCTCCCGCTGGGGACTCCTCCGCGACGCACGATCACGATCACGATCACGATCATGATCACGACCACGATCATGACCATGACCACGGCACCGCGGTCGGGGACCATGGCAAGGAGACGGCCCTCGGAGAGATCGAGATCGGGGGAGTCCTGCTCGATGTCCGCCAGTACGGCGAGCTCGCCGGTGGGACGGAGATGGCCTTCGGCCTCGACCTCCGCAACGGCAACGTGAAGTCGATCCGCGCCTGGATCGGCCCACGCACCGGGGTCGGGTCGATGAAGGGAAAGGCCGAGGATGAGGGGGAGGGGCACTACCATGTCCATGTGACGGCCCCCGTCCTCGTGCAGGTCGACCATCAGCTCTGGATCGAAGTCGAGAGCCCGGAGGGGACGAAGAGCCTCGGAACGCTGGCGGTCCACCGCTAGCCTCGAGGATCGGCGCCCCGAAGAGAGAGGAGGCCGCGCCCCCCGGGGGGGCGCGGCCTCCTCTCGTTTCGCAGTGAAGACCGGGAGATCAGAGGGAGGTCCCCTTCGCCTCCGCGGCCTCGACGAGCCGATCCAGGTAGTCGTCCAGATCCTCCGGGCTCCCGACCGACTTCCTCCGGATGATCCCCTCGTGATCGATGAAGTAGAGGGTCGGCCATCCCCCCACATTCCAGAGGCTGGGGATCGGTCCTCCGGTCCCCTCCTCACCGCACCAGAAGCTGCGCCAGGTGATCTCCTCCTCCTTCAGCCGCTCATGCAGCTTCGGCAGGTCGCGATCACTGTTCACCCCGATGAGCGCGAAGGGACGTCCGGCCATTCTCTCCACGAGCGACCGCTCGTGCGGGTACATCGCCCGGCAAGGACCTCACCAGTCGCCCCAGAAGTCGAGCATCACGACCTTGCCCGCGTAGTCGGAGAGCCGGAACTCCTCGCCGAAGAGATCCACTCCGACGATGTCGGGGGCCTTCATCCCGTTCTGCAGCCGGGTCTCCTCGAAGCGGGGTCCCCGGGCGCGGTACCAGAGCATCGACTCCGGCTCGGCGAGCTCGGCGACGCGATCGTAGTCCTCGAGTCCCCGCTCCCGCGCGTCGGCATCGTCCCGAACCGCGAGTCGGGCGGAGCCGCGGCCGAAGTGGGCCCACGCCTGAACATCCCGCGCAGGGTTCGCATCGATGACCCGGGTCATGAGCTCCGCGAAGCGCTCCGCCCCGAGCGGGCGGTGAAGCCGACGCCCGGCCTCGAGGAGCGGCGCGATCCGCGGGTCGGCAGCCTCCGCGCCCACCACCTCCGCGAAGAGCTCGGCGGGGCGCGCAGAGAGGCTGGTCCGAACGAGGATGGTCGTGGCCCGAATCCGTCCCTCCCCGGCGGGGTGGCGCCGAGCCAGCTCCTCCGCCCGCCGCCGCCACTCCGTCATCACCGGGCCGGAGATCGCATCCGAGAGGGCCCGGACCTTGTCGAAGTCGCGCGCCTCGTAGGCCTCCCGGTAGGGCGCGGTCTCACGCAGCTCGTTCAATCGAGCCCGCATCTCCTCCCGCGCCGCCTCGTAGGCGGCCTCGAACTCCGCGATCTCATCGGAAGCGGGCTCATCCACGCCGTCGGCAGGCCCACCGGCTCGCGCCGCCGTCATTGGGAGCAGCAGCAGCGCCGCCAGAAGCGGCAGCATCGCTCCGCGTTCGATCTTCATCTCATCCTCCGTTCGCAGGAGACGGTAGCCCACCGGAGGAGGGAGAGGAAGCCCGCCCCCCTCAGTCGGAGAGGAGCCCGCGGGCGCGGAGATCCGCTCGGAGGGTGTCGGCGTCCCGATGGACGATGGCGTCGATCCCCAGCGCGCGGGCGGCCTCGACGTTCCGCCGGTTGTCATCGACGAAGAGGAGCTGCGCGGGATCGAGGGAGTAGCGCTCGAGGAGAAGGCGATAGAACCGGGGGTCCGGCTTCGCGAGCCCCTCCTCGCCGCTGACGAGGACACCGGCGAAGGAGTCGAGGACGGGAAAGCGCGCGCGGGCGATCGGCCAGGTCTCCGCCGACCAGTTCGTCAGGGCGTACACCGGCCCCCGCTCCAGCAGGCGTTGGAAGATCCCGACCGCCTCGTCGAACGCGCCGGCCAGCATCTCCGGCCAGCGCTCCTGGTAGGCCCTGATCCACGCCTCGTGGGCGGGGAAGCGGGCGATCCGCTCCTTCACGCCCTCCGAGAAGGGGCGCCCCGCGTCCTGCTCCTCGTTCCACTCCATGGTGCAGACCTCGGAGAGGAACGCCTCGATCGCCTCCTCATCGGGAGTCAGCTTCCGGTACAGGTGCCGGGGATCCCAGTCGACGAGGACTCCCCCGATGTCGAGCACGACGATGGGGAGGGAGGGAGCCTTCACTCCTCCGCGAGCTCCAGCCGCGGGAAGATGATCCCGGGGGGGGCCAGCGGCGTCCCGGCCTCGAGGGTGTCCCGGCCGAGCCCGGCGATCTCCCCGGGGGTGGGCCCCGCTCCCCCCTCTCCGAAGGCGGCCCAGAGGCGGGCGGCGGACTCGGGGATGAACGGAGAGAGCAGCCCGGCGACCGCTCGGACGAGCTCGAGGAGCGCCGCGAGGTCGCGCCCGCACCTCTCCGGGTCCTCCTTGCGCCGCTTCCAGGGCTCCGCCGCATCGAAGGCCCGGTTCCCCACCCGGGCGAGGTCCACCGCCACGCCGAGCGCCTCGCGGAGTCGGTAGCGCCCGAGGGCGCTCCGCCAGCGATCGCGATGCTCGGCGATCGTGGGGAGGAGCTCGGTCATCAGCTCGCCGCCCGCCCCCCCGGGGGGCACGGCGCCGTCGTAGTACTTCCCGGTGAAGGTCAGCACGCGATGCCCCAGGTTGCCGACGACATCGGAGAGCTCGTCGTTGTTGCGCTGGACGAACTCCTCCCAGGAGAAGTTCGCATCCTTCCCCTCCGGGGCGATCGCCGCGAGGTAGTAGCGCACGCGATCCGCCGGGTACAGGGCGAGGATCTCGTCGACCCAGACCCCCACTCCCCTCGACTTGGAGAACTTCTCCCCCGCGAAGTTGAGGTACTCGTTGGCGGGGATCTCGGCGGGGAGCTGGTACTCGCCATGGGCCATCAGCATCGCGGGCCAGATGACGGCGTGGAAGATGATGTTGTCCTTGCCGAGGAAGTGGACGATCCGGGTGTCCGGAGCCTGCCAGTAGGGGCGCCACGCTTCGGGGTCTCCCTGCGCCTCCGCCCACTCGCGGGTGAAGGAGAGGTAGCCGATGGGGGCATCGAACCAGACGTAGAGGACCTTCCCCGCCGCCTCCTCCAGGGGAACCGGGACCCCCCACGTGAGGTCGCGCGTGATGGAGCGGCCGGGGAGCCCCCCCTTCACGACCCCGAGGGCGAAGTTCCGGACGTTCTCCCGCCAGCCCTCGCGCCCCTCGAGCCACTCCCGCAGCTGCTCCTCGTAGTGGTCGAGTCGGAAGAACCAGTGACGGGTGGTCCGGGCCTCCGGCGCCGACCCGCAGGTCGCGCAGCGGGGAGCGCCGAGCTCGGTCTGCTCGAAGCCGTTCCCGCAGGCATCGCACTGATCCCCCCGGGCCCCCTCGCTCCCGCAGCGGGGGCAGGTCCCCTCCACGTAGCGGTCGGGGAGGAAGCGGTCGCAGCTCCCGCAGAAGAACTGCTCGGTGTCCTTCGCCTCGATGTCGCCGCGCTCATGGATCCTCGTGAAGAACTCCTGCGCGAGCTCCCGGTGCGGCGGGCTGATCGAGGTCCCGGAGTAGACATCGAACTCGATCCCGAGTCCGTCGAAGACCTCCCGCTGCACCGCCCGATACTTCGCGGTGATCTCCTCCGGGGTGACCTCCTCCGCCTGCGCGCTGATCGTGATCGGGACACCGTGGTCGTCGGAGCCGCAGACGAGGAGCGCGTCCTCGCCGAGGAGTCGGAGGTAGCGGGTGTAGATGTCCGCCGGGAGGTAGACCCCGGCGACATGGCCGAGATGCGGCTTGTAGTTCGCGTAGGGGAGCGCCGCGGTCACGAGGGTGCGCGCGTGGGATCCCGGCGCCTCGCTCACGCCCCGCCGCCCACGCCGGGGTCCGCGCCTGGAGGCGGCTGGTTCATGGCGGCCTGCTGCGCCTGCTGGACGCGCTGGGTGTAGGTCACCCGGAGCTGGTGGAGCACCTCACCGATGATCCGGGCC
>JAFMMO010000276.1 GCA_017859655.1 Pseudomonadota bacterium
GCCCGGGTGGCCCTCCGCGCGGTGGCCCTCCGCGCGGTGGCGGCGGCGGCGGCGGCGGCGCTCCCGGCGGAGGCTCCCGGGTCCGCTTCTTCCCCGGTGAGATCCCGCCCGGCGGTCCGCCCGGCGGCGCGCCGGGACGCGGCGGCGGGCGGCGCCAGGGAGGGCGCAGGACCAAGGGGCGTCACGCCGGAGGCGGCGGGCGCGGGCGTCAGCGCGAGTCCTTCGAGTTCTTCCGCCGCCAGAGGCAGGAGGAGGTCGAGTCCGGCGAGCGTCCGTCCGAGCTCCAGGTCCAGCTCCCCGTCACGCTGAAGGAGCTGGCTCCGATCATCGGCGTGAAGCACAACTTCCTCCTCAAGGCGATGATGGAGGAGGGGGTGCTCGTCAACGTGAACACCGCCCTCACCGAGGAGATGCTCCTCATGATCGGGGAGAAGTTCTCGGTCCTCATCGAGGTCGAGGAGGCGCAGAAGGTCGACTCGAGCCTCAGCGAGATCGAGTCGAAGGAGGACGCCGAGGAGGATCTCCTCCCCCGCGCCCCCGTCGTGACGATCCTCGGTCACGTCGACCACGGAAAGACCTCCCTGCTCGACAAGATCCGCGAGACGCGGGTCACGCAGTCCGAGTCGGGGGGGATCACTCAGCACATCAGCGCATATCGGGTCGACCACGAGGACAAGCACGTCGTCTTCATCGACACGCCCGGTCACAAGGCGTTCACGGAGATGCGGGCCCGCGGCGCGAACATCACCGATGTCGCCGTCCTCGTCGTCGCGGCGGACGACGGCCCGATGCCCCAGACCCAGGAGGCGATGGAGCACGCCCAGGCGGCCGAGGTCCCGATCGTGGTGGCCCTCAACAAGATCGACCGGCCGAACGCGAACCCCAATCGGGCGAAGCAGAAGCTCGCCGAGATGGGGATCGCGCCTCCCGACTGGGGCGGCAACACCGAGCTGGTGGAGGTGAGCGCCCTTCAGGGCACCGGGATCGACGACCTCCTCGAGCTGCTCTCCCTCGAGACCGAGATCCTCAATCTGCGCGCGAACCCGAACAAGCCCGCGATCGGGACCGTCCTCGAGGCGCGGGCCACGACCGGCCGCGGCAACGTGATCACGGTGCTGGTACAGGAGGGCACGCTCCGCAACGGCGACGTCGTGATCTGCGGCCCGGCCTGGGGCAAGGTCCGGACGCTCAGCAGCACGGTCGGCTTCCCCCTCGATTCCGCGGGGCCCTCGACCCCGGTGGAGATCACCGGCCTCAGCGACATGCCCTCCGCCGGTGACCGGTTCTACGCGCTGGAGGACCAGCAGAAGGCCCGGGAGATCGCGGAGGATCGTCAGCGCAAGCAACGCGCCGCGGAGCGCATGGTGCGCACCCATGTCACGCTGGAGGGGCTGCACGACCACATCGCGCAGGGCAAGACCAAGGAGATCAAGCTCGTCATCAAGACCGATGTGACGGGAACGCTGGAAGTCCTCAAGAAGGAGCTCTCCGACCTTCGGACCCGCGAGGTCGCGATCCGCGTCCTCCGGGGTGGCGTGGGAGAGATCACTGAGGACGACATCCTCCTCGCCGATGCCTCGGACGCGATCGTGATCGGCTTCCACGTCAGCGCGAACCAGCGCACCCGCAGCCTCGCGGACGAGAAGGGCGTGGAGATCCGGACCTACGAGATCATCTACAACGTCATCGAGGAGATGCGCCTCGCCCTCGAGGGGATGCTCGAGCCCGAGGTGTTCGAGGAGCTGCAGGGCAAGGCGGAGATTCTCCAGCTCTTCAAGTCCTCCCGCCTCGGCAACATCGCGGGCTGCATGGTCCGGGATGGCCTGATCACCCGGGATGACCCGATCCGCCTCGTCCGGGACGGCGTGCTGCTCCACGAGGGTCGCCTCGACTCCCTGAAGCGCGTCAAGGAGGACGTGAAGGAGGTCCGGGAGGGCTTCGAGTGCGGCATGCGGGTCCAGGGCTTCTCCGAGATCCAGATCGGCGATGTGATCGAGAGCTACAAGCGCCGAGAGAAGAAGCGCAAGCTCGAGGACATCGAGAGCAAGGAGGCCGCCGAGGCGCGGGAGAAGGAGAAAGAGGAGGCCACGACCGAGGCGGAGGGCTCGTGAAGCCTGTCCGCAAGGCGAGGGTCTCCTCCTTCCTGCGCACCGAGATCGCGCGGATCATCCAGCATGAGCTGCGGGATCCGCGCATCGGCTTCGTCTCCGTCACCGCGGTCGAGCCGACCGAGGACCTCAAGGAGGCTCGCGTCTCGATCTCCGTCCTCGGAGATGAGTCGCAGCAGCGCACCTCGCTGCGGGGGCTCGAGGCGGCGCGCGGGTTCATCCAGTCCCACCTCGCGCGGGTCTCCAGCTTCCGGGAGACCCCCATGCTGCAGTTCGTCCTCGACGACTCCATTCGCAAGCAGATGGAGATCGAGGCGCGCATCCGTGAGGTCCGGGCTCTCGATGCCGGCGACTCCCCGGACGGCGCAGAACCCGGCGCGGACTGAGCGACGGCGGCCGCAGGGAGAGCGAAGCGATGTACGAGATCTTCACCGAGGCGGCGCGGCTCATTGCCGAGGGTCGCCGAGGCGCCCTCGCCACCATCATCGGGGTGACCGGCTCGACGCCGGGCAAGGAGAGCGCGAAGCTCCTGGTCCGCGACGACGGCAGCACCGTCGGCACCGTCGGGGGCGGCTGCACGGAGTCCGACATCTGGAGACTCGCGATGGAGGTGCTGGCCACGGAGCGCCCGGTCCGGGAGCGGTTCCGCCTCACCGCCGCGACCGCCGCGGAGACCGGGCTGCTCTGCGGAGGGGAGTTCGAGGTGTACATCGAGCCGATCGGGAACCCGACCGTCACCATCTTCGGGGCAGGTCACATCGCGCAGGCCCTCGTCCCCCTCCTCTCCTCCCTCGAGTACAGGACCACGGTCATCGATGACCGAGAGACCTTCGCCCACCCGGACCGGTTCCCCCTCGCCTCCGATGTCCGTGTGCGGGACCTCGGGGCCTGCATGGACGGCGTCCCCCAGGGCCCGAACTCCTACCTGATCATCGTGACCCGGGGTCATCAGCACGACGAGACCGTGCTCGAGCAGGCGATCGCCACGACCGCCGGCTACATCGGTCTCATCGGCAGCCGCGGGAAGATCGGCGCGATCTTCAAGAACCTCCGTCGTCGGGGCGCGACGGAGGAGCACCTCGAGCGCGTGCACGCCCCCATCGGGCTCCCCCTTGGCTCCAAGAGCCCCGAGGAGATCGCCATTTCAATCGCGGCGGAGCTGATCGCCCACCGTCGAGGCAGGAGCCTCCGCCTCGCGGAGGAACCATCGCCCGAGAGCGCACAGCCCCAGAACGGACCCACCCCCCGGGCGTGAGCGCGGCGCCGGGGCGCCCCCTCGCTTGCTCTCCCTGAGGCCCCTGACTACAATTCCGCGCCGCGTCGGCGTCGATGCGCCGCCGCGGTCCCCCGAGATCCACCCATGGAGCCTCCCCCGGCCGCGGTGCGCCGCAGGCCGGACCCTCCCGGGCCAGAGGTCCATCCGGCGCGAAACCCGAGGCGCGGGTCTCGAACGGAGTCGCGCCGACCGCGCTCCTCCCGAGGGAAGGGCCGGATGCAGGCCCGGCGTGGTGCACGGCCCCTCCCTCGCGCAACA
>JAFMMO010000277.1 GCA_017859655.1 Pseudomonadota bacterium
TCCTCCACCCGCTCGATGAGGGCGGCGGGGGTCAGGCCGATGTGAGCGTAGCTCCGCCCCTTGCGGGGGAGGGCGATCGCTCCCTCCGAGAGCGAGAGGTCCGGATCGGGGATGACCGCGTCCAGCTCGGCGAGGCGCGCCCGCCCGAGCCCGTGACAGCGCTCGCAGGCCCCCTGGGTGGAGTTGAAGCTGAAGAGCCGCGGCTCCAGCTCCGGCAGGCTCACCCGGCAGGAGGGACAGGAGAAGCGGCTCGAGATCAGATGGTCCTCATCGTCGACGAGGAGGCGGACCAGTCCCTCGCCGAGAGCGACCGCCTTCTCCACCGACTCGGAGAAGCGGGTGCGTCGATCCGGCGTCAGCTTCACCCGGTCATAGACGACCTCGATGGTGTGCCGCTCGTAGCGGGCGAGAGAGATCTCCTCGTCGAGGCGGCGGATCTCGCCGTCGATGCGCACCCGGACGAAGCCCTGGTCGCGGAGCTCCGCGAGCTCCTTGCGATACTCCCCCTTCCTCTCGAGCACGATCGGGGCGCACACGGTGATGCTGCGACCGGTCCAGTCGAGGTAGGCCTCCTCCACGATGCGGTCGACCGAGTGGCTCTCGATCACCGCATCGCAGCGGGGACAGTGCGGGGTCCCGAGCCGGGCGTAGAGGAGCCGGAGGTGATCGAGGATCTCGGTGATCGTCCCGACGGTGGAGCGGGGATTTCGGGAGATCGTCTTCTGGTCGATGCTGATCGTCGGGCTGAGCCCCTCGATGTGCTCCACCCGAGGCCGGTCGAGGCGCCCGAGGTACTGGCGCGCGTAGGCGGAGAGGCTCTCCACGAAGCGACGCTGTCCCTCGCGACAGATGATGTCGTCGGCCAGGGTGGACTTCCCCGAGCCGGAGAGACCGGTGATGACGACCAGCCGGTTCCGGGGGATCTCGAGGTCGACATTCCTGAGGTTGTTCTCCGCGGCCCCGCGGATGACGATCGAGGAGCTCATCGGATCAACCGCCCTCCGGCCTCTGCACCCTCACGGAGGCGACTTCGTCGAGGAGGGCGTGGTGGATCCGCGCACCTCCCGCCACGAGCGAGCGGCCGAAGAGCCAGTCGTCCCCGTCCCGGAAGTCGGTCACCCGGCCTCCCGCCTCCCGGACCAGCAGCGCTCCGGCCGCCACATCGTGCGGCTTGAGGTCCGCCTCCCAGTAGCCGTCGAAGATCCCGGCCGCGGTGAAGGCGAGGTCGAGGCACGCGCTGCCCCCCCGTCGGATCTCGCGGGCGCGTCGGAGGAGGCGGCCGAAGGCGTCGAAGCCTCCGGTCTCGAGCTCGATCCGTCCGTAGCTGAAGCCGGTGGCGAGGAGGGCGGCGCCGAGGTCCTCCTCCCGGGAGACCTCGATCGGGCGGTCGCCTTCGAAGGCGCCGCCACCGCGCACCGCGGACCAGGTGCGGCCCGCCGGGTCGGGGCCCAGCTCCGGTGCGTGGATCACGGCGAGGCGGGGCACCCCGCTCTCGACGAGGGCGATGGAGACCGAATAGAGCGGGTGTCCATGGGTGAAGTTCGTCGTCCCATCGAGGGGGTCCACCACCCAGAGCGGCCCCGCGCGACCATCCGCCTCCGAGATGTCCGCGCTCTCCTCGCTGAGGATCGGCACCTCCGGGGCGAGCCGACGGAGGCCGGCGAGGATTGCGTCCTCGCTCGCGAGGTCGGCGGCGGTCACGAGGTCCCGGAAGCCCTTGTGCACGACGGAGAGGGCCCGGTCCGGGTCGGTTCGGAAGTCCCGGAGGATCCTGCCGGCCTCCTCCGCGAGACGGATGACCTCCTCGATGGGGATGCGGGAGCCCGGCGACTCCGCCGTGCCATCAGGCGACATGGTCTTCTCCGCTCCGGCGCCAGAGATGCGCGGAGATCGCGTAGTCGATCAGACGGCGGCAGAGGGTCGGGAAGGGGATCCCCGCCGCGGCGGCTGCCTGGGGAAGCAGGCTCGTCTCGGTGAAGCCCGGCACGGTCTGGGTCTCCAGCCAGACAGGACCGTCCGGGGAGAGGATGAGGTCGGTGCGACTGCACCCTCCAAGGTCGAGCTGAAGGTGGATCTCTCGGGCGGTTCGACCGAGGTGCTCCGCGAGGTCGGCCTCGATGGGCGCGGGGCAGATCTCGTCCGCTCTCCCCTTCACGTACTTCGCCTCGTAGTCGAAGAAGCCGCTCTCGGTCTTCGGCTGGATCTCGATGAGCGGCAGGGTCTCCGGGGGGATCCCGGGTCGCGTGCCGAGGCAGGGGACCGTGAGCTCCCGCCCGACGATGAAGCGCTCCACGAGGAGCTCTCGGGAGTCCGCGAAGCCCCGGTCGAGCGCGGCGGCGAGACCCTCCGCATCCTCCACCTTCACGACGCCGCAGGACGAGCCGCCATGCACGGGCTTCACGATGGCCGGAAAGCCCACATCGGTCGCCACGTGGGTGAGGATCTCGTCGGCTCGGGTGAACCACGCACCGGCGTCGATCGAGGCGCCGGGCGCCACCTCGAGACCGAGGCCGATGGCGAGGGTCCGAAAGGTGCTCTTGTCGTCGGTGACCGCGCCCGCGTGGACCCCGGCGCCGGTGTAGGGCAGGCCGGCGAGCTCGCAGAGGGCGGCGAGGCGACCATCCTCTCCCGGTCCGCCGTGAAGGGCATTGAAGACCACCTCGACTCCGGCCCGGATCAGCCGCTCGAGGCAGGCGAGCGGGCGCTCGACCGTCCCGGACCGGTGGAGATCGTCCGCGTCCGGGAGAACGACCCAGCCCCCTTCATCCCACCGGGCGGGAATCAGGTCGAGGGTCTCCGCGGTCAGAGCGGACGCGATCGAGCGGGCGGATGCGATCGACACTTCCCGCTCCGCCCCATCGCCTCCGAAGAGGAGCAGGACCCGGGCGGGTTGCGTGTCCGGGGAGGATGGAGACATCAGCTCACGCCTTCCGGTCGATGAGGAAGGTGGCGATCGACTCGAACTCGGCGAGCACCGGCTCGGAGAGCCCCGGCAGCTTCCTCAGGAGGGTGCGACCGGTCTCGGCGCGGCGACGGGCTTCGGAGAGCGCGAAGGCGATCGAGCCCCCCGCCTCGAAGAGATCGATGGCCCAGCGGGTCTCCTCCTCGGTCGTCTCGTCCCGCTCTCGGGCGAGGATCGCGAGGAGTCGGTCCCGATCCGCCGGCGGGTGCTCCGCCCGGGAGAGGGCATGGGCCACCAGGATGGAGGGCTTCCCCTCCCGAATGTCGCAGCCGATCTCTCCCCCCCGTCCCTTGCCGGCGGTGAGGTCGAGGACATCGTCTCGGATCTGGAACGCTGGTCCCAGCTCGTCCCCGAGACACCAGAGGAGCTCCAGCTGGTCCTGGCTCCAGCCGGCGACGCGCGCCGGCCCGACCCAGGTCAGGGCGAGATATCGTCCGGTCTTGCTGCGAATGATCCGCTCGTAGTCATCGAGGTCGAAGGTCGCATTGCCGCGGTGGTCGAGGTCGAGCGCCTGCCCCTCCACCGTGCGACGGTGGGTCTCGGAGAAGTCGCGGACGAGCCCGACGATCGCTTCGGGGGGCGCGGGGATCGCGGCGATCGTCCGGTAGGCCTCGGCGAGGAGATGGTCCGCCACATTGAGGGCGACGGG